>NZ_PZGG01000052.1 GCF_003043455.1 Staphylococcus simulans
GAATATGTTGAAAGAAAAGTTGATTCAAGTGCTAAAAATATAAAACAAGAAAATGACAAATGTCATTGAGAACTTATGACAAACGTTACTATGTTTCTAATTAGAAAATACATATCATTAAATCAAGATACTAAAGGAGTGGTTTATATGATAAATGTTAACGGTATAACTAAATCATTTCATAAAACTATAGCGGTAGATAATGTCTCTTTTGAAATCAATAAGGGTGAATGTCTCGCATTAATTGGTGTAAATGGCGCAGGAAAATCTACGTTGATTGATTTGATTTTAGGTAATTTAGTTCCTGATGAAGGTAGTGTTGAGATGAAACCATCATTAAAAAATAATATCGGTGTGTTGTTTCAAAAGACAAAGTTTAATGAATGGGTGAAAGTAAAAGAACTTTATGCGTTTTATTCATCAATCTATAAAAAAAAGAAGGATTATAACAAATTTAAAGCGTTGACTCAGTTTAATGATCAACAATTAAATCAATATGCGACTAAATTATCCGGTGGCCAACAACGATTATTAGATTTTATGCTGATGTTGACAGGACAACCTTTATTAATAGTTTTAGATGAGCCGACTTCAGCAATGGATGCGAAAACAAGACGTTATTTTTGGAACATCATTGATGAATTGAAAGCTCAAGGTATTACGATATTATATACGACACATTATATAGAAGAAGTAGAGAAGGTTGCTGATCGCGTGATTGTATTGAAACAAGGTAAGCTAACCAATGATAGTTCACCTTCAAAATTAAAGCATCTAAATAAAACATCTACAATCTATTTACCTGAACAATTTGAATCAGTAATTCAAAATAAAACCCAATTAACTTATCAAAAATATCAAAGTGAACTCCAAATAAAAACGGATGAGGTTCAAAAGATTTTACAACAATTGATTGAAATAGATATAGATTTGCATGAGTTAGAAATTAAGAAAAGTTCATTAGAAGATTATGTATTTGAAAGTGAAGGGGAGATTCTATAATGATTTTTAAATATTTGAAATTAGATTGGACAATCACTTTGCGGCAAAAAATATATCTTATCCTTTCAGTAGGGATGCCTTTAGTATTTTTCTTGATTTTCACCTCATTAACTAAAGTACCGCAATCAGAAGCTAATCAAATATATAAAGAAAGTTTGATGAGTATGACGGTATTTAGTTTAACCAGTTATTGTTTGTTGACCTTCCCTGTTGAATTGGTACAAGACAAACAAAATGGCTGGCAGAAAAAGCTGTTTGCGACACCTATGACTCCAATAAAATATTATGTGGCAAAAGTGTTGAAAATCATGAGTCTCTTTTTGTTTTCGATTATTTTAATGTTCAGTGTTGGAGGAATAATTAGACACATACACATGTCTTTATATGAATGGATAGTTTCAGGCGTTTTATTATGGCTTGGATCAAGCTTATTTTTATCTATAGGTTTGTTGTTAGCACAATATAAAGATGTGAAACAAGCGAGTAGTATAGGTAATTTATTGTATATTGCTTTAGCGATAGTTGGTGGTTTATGGTTTCCTGTTAGTTTGTTTCCAAAATGGTTAGCTTCTATTTCTGGCTATATGCCAACTTATCGACTAAAACAGTTAGGATTAGATTTTATTCAGCATCAAACGATTAATATGACGGCACTTGGTTTTCTTTTTGGGTATTGTATACTATTTATAATCATTGCTTTAGTTATTCAAAAGAAATCGGACGTGATGTAATGTCTTTTTTGCTACGAAAAATAAAAGGAAATCCAGTAGGAGCTGCTAGTTTCATTTATTTGTTGTTTCCAATTATCGCTTTATTTTATCAAGATATAAAAGGTTCTAGAGTGGTTGCTGTTTTGGTGATAGCTGGATTCATCATTAATTATGTTTTTCTAATTTTATCTGACGTTTATCGATCTAAAGTAAAACGTGTGATTGTATGGATGATCTATTTAATAGGTGTTATTTACTTTTGCTGGGCAATGGGCAGCACATTTATCATGTTCTTCTTTTTTGGCTCTTATGTACTGCCGTTTGTATTTGAAACGACAGTAAAGTCATTAGAGAGTATTCTTTTTTATATTGCTTTAATCATCGCCACTAGTCTTTCACTGTACTTAGTTCCAAAAGCTTTACCAGTAGTGATGGTACTCATTCTTGTCGTAATCATAATGTTGTTTATCAACTTTAGATTTATAGAAAATAAAAAAGTGAAGGCGCAAATGAAAGAGAAAAATCGTCATATCAATTTATTAATTGCTGAGCAGGAACGTCAAAGGATTGGACAAGATTTGCATGATACGTTAGGGCATGTTTTTGCAAGCTTGAGTATAAAATCTGAGCTTGCTTCTAAATTGATAGATCAAAATCCAGAAAAAGCTAAAGAAGAAATGCTAGCAGTGAATCAACTTTCTAAAGAGGCATTAAATAAAGTCAGATCTATCGTAGAACATTTAAAATTCCAAGACTTTGAAGAAGAAGTGAAGTCTGTAGATCAACTATTAAAACAAGCAGATATCACTTTTGATTTTGAGGGACAATCAACTGCTCGAACTTTAAATAAAGGACAACAGTCTATATTAGCGATGTTGTTGAGAGAAGCGGTCAATAATATTATTAAACATGCGCATGCGACAAAAGTAACTGGTAAATTAAAAGAAGCGCAACACATCATTACATTGGTACTCAGTGATAATGGTATAGGTATGAGTGAACCTGAAACTACGTTGAACAGTATCAGAGATCGTGCAACACTATTAGATGGTAAAGTAACAATAGAATCTAAACAAGGTGTAACATTAACCATTCAAATTCCGAGAGGTGACAAATTATGATTAATGCTGTTCTAGCTGAAGACCAAGAAATGCTGAGAAAAGCCATGGTTCAACTTATAGAGATGGATGGCGATATTAATATGATGGCTGATACTTCAAGTGGGGCAGAAGCATGGAAAATTATTGAATCTATTCAGCCGGACATCGCAATTTTAGATATAGAAATGCCGGAACTCACAGGTTTAGAAGTATTAAATAAAATTAGAGAAGCAAAATTAAAAACAAAGGTTGTTATTGTAACGACATTCAAAAGGCCTGGATATTTTGAAAGAGCAGTCGCAAATGATGTAGATGCTTATGTATTAAAGGAGCGTTCAGTAGAAGAACTGATCCAAACCATGCATAATGTTATGAAGGGGCAAAAAGAATACAGTGAAACGCTGATGACTACATATTTTAAAGAAAAGAATCCATTAACACCTTCAGAACAATTAATACTGAAAGAAATTGGTAATGGTTATTCGAGTAAAGAGATTTCTGAAAGACTGTTTCTTTCAAATGGAACAGTGCGCAATTATACTTCTGTTATTATTGATAAAATGGAGACGGATAATCGTTTTGATGCTTGGAAAAAAGCAGTTGAAAAAGGATGGATTATATAAAAAAGTGCAGACCGTTTTGATCTGCACTTTTTTTATTAAGCACGTTCTAAATATTTTACTTTGCGTCCATGTAGGACATAGTAGAGTCCTGCAGTAATGATAGTCAATACAGCCATGAAGCCGTATAGTTGTGCATAAGTAATAGATGAAGTAAATACACCTAAGACTGAAGGGCCAAAGCCGATACCGAAATCAATACCGATAAAGAAAGTAGAAGTGGCTAAGCCGTATTTTTCTGGAGTTGTCACTTTAATCGCTATGGCTTGCATAAGTGATGATAAGTTACCATAACCGATACCTAAAGCTGCACCTGCAAGTAATAACATCCAGCCTGAATGTGCAAAGAATAAAAGCACAAAGCTGATAAATAAGAAGAAGTATGACGGATAAACCACAACGTTTTCATTTTTGTTATCCATTAAACGACCTGTAATTGGACGTGTTATTAATGATGTTAAGGCATAGAAAATAAAGAAATAACTTGAAACTGCGACTAGATTGCGCTCTTCTGCGAAGAATTTTAAGAATGTCAGAATAGAAGAGTAAGTTACACCTGTTACTAAAATAACAATCGCAATCGGTACCGCATCTTTAGCGATAAATTGGCTTAAACTGAAACCTTTTGAAGCTTTAGTATCTGTTGCTTTAGTTGTCTCAAAGTTGATATGAATAAAGAATGATAAAGCTAAGCCGATTATGCCTAATACTAAACATAAAGCAAAGAGTACATCAATTGAGTATTGATTTGATAATAATAATCCGAAGAAAGGTCCGACAGCTGTTCCAAGTACTAAGCTGAGAGAGAACATGCTGATACCTTCACTTTTACGTTCAGGCGGTGTAATGTATGCCGCAATTGTCCCTGTAGCAGTTGTCGCAACTGCTGTCGCAACACCATTAATTAATCTGGTAAACATTAAGAAACCTAATGAACCTTCAATAAAGTAAAGTGCTTGCGTTATGATAAGGAAAATCAATCCAATAATTAATGTACGTTTAGGTCCTATCGCATTCACGTATTTCCCTGTAATAAAACGGCCGATTAAAGAACCGACAATAAATAATCCGGTTACTAATCCGGACAAACTATCTGAAGCGCCAAATTCGTTTTTGCTGTAACCTGCAATCACAACGATTAACAGATACATACAAAGATAGACGAAGAAATTGACGATAAAGTTCATATTGAAACTTTTAGTCCATATTGGTGCGTGCTGAGAATGCTCCACGCGAAACCCCTCCTTAAAATTGCTGTTTGATTGTTTTAAGTGTTTGAATCGTTTGTTCGATATCTTCTTGAGACAGACCTGCGTCTTCAACAATTTGTTGTTGAAGGGCTGTTATCTTTGTCATGACTTCATGGTACGTTTCGTTACCTTTATCTGTCAGACTTAATAATTTTTGTCTTTTATCTTCCCCTGGTGTAACAGTCAAAAGGTCATGTTCAAGTAACACTTTTAATAATTTACGTGTTGATGGTTTTTCAATACAACGACGTTTAGAAATTTCTACAAGTGTTGTCGGTTCATGTAAGTAAATATCTTTTAAAACTAAAATTTGAGCAGTATGCAGCTGATACTGATCAAGTAAAGGTTGGACACTTTTTACATAAGGTCTATATAATTCAGTAAAGCTATTAAATAATTGATTGATTTCCATGTTGTAGCTCCTTAAATTAAGATAGAGGTTGAGACCTCAGTAAAACGTCACAACCTCATATATAAACGAAATCAGTTTGATTTTTTTGCAGGGTAATTGATTGATTTCGTTAAAAAGGTTAGCTAAGCTAACTAATTCACTAAACCATTGTAGAAAATTCTCTAATAAAAATCAAGAGATTTTTTGAAATTAGTCTTTCAAAAGGCAATTCAATTCATAATTTGATAAGATGAA
This sequence comes from Staphylococcus simulans, assembly GCF_003043455.1. GTDB lineage: Bacteria > Bacillota > Bacilli > Staphylococcales > Staphylococcaceae > Staphylococcus > Staphylococcus simulans_A. The sequence goes on from NZ_PZGG01000052.1 coordinate 5,329, forward strand.
GAAAAATGAAGAGAGGATGGTCTAAATGGTTCAGTTGAAATTTGATCATATCATCCATTATATCAAGCACATTGATGAGTTTGAGTATCCAGGAGAAGTGATGAAGTTATCACCAGGCGGCCTACATAATCGTTATGGTACGCATAATAAATTAGTTTATACAGATTTGGCATATATTGAAATTATCGGTGTAAATGATGAAGAAAAATTAAAGAAGGTCATTAAATCTAATGAAGGACGCGTATCTTTCGTCGCTAAAATTGTACAAGATAATTTCGAACAAGGCTTTAAAGCCATTGCGTTACGTACAAACGAGTTAGATAAATTAAAAGATGAATTTGAAGCGAAGGGGTTAGATGTTGTAGGTCCAATTGAAATGGGCCGTGAAAATAAAAAAGGGGAACAGACGTCTTGGCGTTTGCTGTATTTGAATCAGCCAGATGCTAAATTGAAACCGCCATTTTTTATAGAGTGGAATAAATCCGAAGAAGAACGTGTGGAAGCTTTAGAAAATAAATTCCAACCTCAATTCAAAATAAAAGCCATTGAAATTCAAACAACGCAACAAGCGTTAGTTGTTAATCAATGGCGAGATTGGTTTGGTATGGAAGTCGTATCTGAAGATGAAGCAATCACGACTTTAAAACTACCTGGCGAAGCGATTGAGTATCGCATTCAATCAGGACGTAAAGATAAGTACGCGTTAGTCATTCAAGATACGACGACTGATACACCTTATCACATAGTAACACGTGGCGGCGCATATCATTTCGAACCTTAAAAATTAGTAGACATAATGATATACTGCGTTCGCAATCATAATCGCATAAGTTAAAGCGATTAAGAATAAGACAATTGCTAGCCACATATCTACGCGTGATTTACGCAGTAAGACAAGATATACAGCAGTCACTAAAGAGAATGCGGTAAAGAATACACGCAAGCTGAGATTATCTATTTGAACATGGTTGACTAATGTTATACTAATCACAATGATGTTTAAAATAATCATGATAATTAAAAAGATATTTCTCACAGTTTTCACCTCTGAATCTTTATAGTTTATAGGGTTACGTGAGGAAACGACATGAAAGTCACTTAGTTTCATTGTATAATAAGTAGACAGTGTAAGGAAAATAAAGGAGATTTTTATTTTATGGAAAAGATGAATATCACGAACCAAGAACATGATGCATTTGTTAAATCTCATCCAAATGGTGATTTACTTCAACTCACACAATGGGCAGAAACGAAAAAGCTGACTGGTTGGTACTCTAGACGTGTCGCAGTTGGTGAAGATGGAGAAGTTAAAGGTGTCGGCCAGTTGTTATTTAAGAAAATACCGAAACTGCCTTATACACTTTGTTATGTTTCTAGAGGGTTCGTCGCAGATTATGATGACAAAGCAGTCATCGAAGCCCTCCTTCAATACACAAAAGAAATTGCTGAAGATGAAAAAGCCTATGCGATTAAAATAGATCCAGATGTAGAAGTGGATAAAGCAGGGAACGCTTTAGGCAATTTAAGACAATTAGGATTTAGACATAAAGGCTTTAAAGAAGGCTTGTCAAAAGATTATATTCAACCACGTATGACAATGATTACACCAATCGATAAAACAGATGATGAATTAATTCAAAGCTTTGAACGCCGTAACCGTTCAAAAGTGCGTTTATCATTAAAACGTGGTACGAAGGCAGAACGTGCCGGTCGTGATCAACTTAAAATTTTCGCAGACTTGATGCGTATTACTGGGGAACGTGATGGTTTCTTAACACGTGACATCAGCTACTTTGAAAATATTTATGACGCATTACATCCTGATGGTGACGCAGAGTTATTCTTAGTGAAACTAGAACCGAAACCTGTGTTAACAGAGCTGAAAGGTGAAAATGCAGAAGTTGAACAAGATATTGAACGTCTGAAACAAAAGAAACAAGATAAAAAGACATTGAATAAAATCAAAGATGCTGAAGCTAAAATCGCACGTAATCAAAAATTAATTGATCAAATGGAAGAACTGTACCAACGTGAGCCAGAAGGTATCTATTTATCAGGTGCACTGCTTATGTTCTGTGGTGAAAAATCATATTACTTATATGGCGCATCTTCAAATGATTACCGTGATTTCTTACCGAATCATCATATGCAGTTTGAAATGATGCGTTATGCACGTGAAAAAGGTGCGACAACATATGACTTCGGCGGTACAGATAACGACCCAGATAAAGACTCAGAACATTATGGTTTATGGGCATTTAAGAAAACATGGGGTACGTATTTAAGTGAAAAAATCGGTGAGTTTGATTATGTCTTAAATAAACCGTTGTATTATATGATTGAAAAAGCAAAACCAGCATTAACAAAAGCTAAAATTAAAGTTTCTCGCAAAATAAAAGGCAGAAAATAATACAGTTATACAACAGATTTTCATAAGTGTAGATAAAAGGGTTGAGACTAAAAATAGTCTCAATCTTTTTTCGTGGAAAAACATAAAAAGTTGAGTGAAATCAACGACCTTTTAAGGTGGTGTGTGTTAAATTTAAAGTAACGAGAAATGAGGAGGAAAGAGCGCATGATTAATCGTTTGCTGAAGTTCTCTTTAGGCAATAAATTCGCTGTATTTTTAATGGTAGTATTAGTCATCCTAGGTGGTGTCTATTCTAGTGTGAAAATGCGCTTAGAATTATTACCTGATGTAGAAGAACCAATGATATCTGTCAATACAGTTTTACCAGGTGCGACACCACAAACAGTACAAGAGGATATCAGTGATAAAATAGATAATCAGATCAGAGGCATGGCGCATGTCGAAAATGTTAAAAGCCAATCATTAGAAAATGTTTCTATGGTCCAAGTCAGTTATGAAGATGGCACAGACATGGATAAAGCAGAAGAAGCATTAAAGAAAGAAATTGATAAACTTAAACTTACAGAAGATGCAAGGGAACCCGAATTAATGCGGAATAGTATGAATGCATTCCCTGTAGTTGTTTATTCATTTTCAGATAAAAATGGAGATTTAGAGAAAGCGACTAAGGCGATTGAGAAACAACTCATTCCGAAATTAGAAACTGTAGATGGCGTTCAAAATGTACAGATGAACGGTCAAACTGCACGTCAAGCAACGATTAAATTCAAACAAAGTGAATTACAAAAACGTGGCATGAGTGCAAAAGGTGTAGAAGACTATATTAAAAATGCTTCTGGCAAAACGCCTTTAGGTTTATTCCAATTCGGTAAAAAAGAGAAATCCATTGTAGTGAATGGAGAATTCACTTCAGCAGATGCATTGAAAAACTTTGTGATTCCTGTCAGCGCAGCACAAGGTGAACAAGGCCAATCTGGGTCAGATGAAAGTTCAATGATGTCTCAAAGTGCACAAGGACCACAAAGTAATGACATGGTTAAACTTTCAGATATAGCAGATGTTAAAATCGGACAAGAACGTGAGTCAATCTCAAGAACGAACGGTAAAGATGCGATTGATGTTCAAATTGTCAAAGCGCAAGATGCCAATACTGTTCAAGTGAAAAAAGATACAGATGCGAAAATTAAAGATTTTGTGAAAGACAACAAAGGTTTAACACAAACTAAGATTATGGACACCGCAAAACCAATCCAAGATTCTATCTATACAATGCTTGAAAAAGCGATTCTTGGTACGATAGTTGCGATTATTGTCATCTTATTATTCTTACGTAATATCAGAACAACGGCTATTTCAGTCGTTTCAATTCCAATGTCGTTGTTAATTGCGATGATTGCCTTGAAGTTGTCAGATGTCTCATTGAACATCTTGACTCTAGGTGCATTAACAGTCGCAATCGGACGTGTAATTGATGATTCTATTGTTGTTATTGAAAATATATACAGACGGATGTCTGATCCGAAAGAACGAGAAAGCGGAGACAACTTGGTTATCAGCGCGACAGCTGAAGTCTTCAAACCGATTATGTCTTCTACGCTTGTAACGATTGTTGTATTCTTGCCACTAGTCTTTGTGGCTGGTTCAGTCGGTGAGATGTTCAGACCATTCGCACTCGCAATTACATTTAGTTTGTTAGCGTCATTACTAGTGTCTATCACAATTGTGCCGGCATTAGCATCAACGTTCTTTAAGAATGGTATTAAACAAAAACGTCAACGTTCGTTAGGTGCAGTAGGCAGAGGATACAAAAAAGTATTGAATTGGTCATTAAACCATAAATGGATTGTCTTAATTTTAACAACGGTCATTTTAATCGGTAGTATCGGTTTAGGTGTCGCAAAAATTGGCACAAGCTTCATTTCAACAGGCGAAGATAAATTTATGGCACTAACTTACACACCTAAGCCTGGGGAAACTAAAGAACAAGTACTGAAAAATGCTGAACAAGTTCAAAAATATCTAAACAGCAAAAATAAAGTGAAGAAAGTTCAGTATTCATTAGGTGGTGCATCACCAATTGATCCGACAGGCAGTACGAATAATATGGCTGTGATGATAGAATATGCGAGTGATACGAAAAACTTTGATACCGAACCAGACAGAGTCTTAAAACATATCGCTAACTTTAAACAAGACGGCGAATGGAAATACTTAGACATGGGTACTGGCGGCGGCAATAATGAAATTGAAGTCAAAGTATCTGGTCCGTCAGGCCATGAAATCAAAGACACAGTAAAAGCAATCGAAGATAAAATGAAACAAACATCTGGTGTGGTTAATGTTAAGTCTGATTTAACTGAAGTCTATGACCAATACACGATTGATGTTGATAAAAACAAAGCAACTGAAAAAGGCTTATCAGCTGGACAATTAGCGATGGGCTTAAACCAAAACATTCCAGAAACTACATTGACAACGATTAACGAAAAAGGTCATAAAGTTGATGTGAAAGTTGAAAAAGAAAAACAAACAAACTGGACAAAAGAGAAGTTGAACAATCTAGAAATTCCAACACCGACTGGTGAAATGGTTCAGTTGAAAGATATAGCGACATTAAAATCAACACAAACACCAAGTAAGTTGATTAAAGAAGACGGCGACTATACTACAACTGTAACAGGTAAAATCAGCGGTAAAGACGTCGGCGGTATTTCAACGAAAGTGATGGATAAAGTAAATAAAGTCGATAAACCAGCGAATGTTAAAATTAATTCAGGCGGTGCTACAGATGACATTAATAAAGCAATGACGCAATTAAGTCTAGCAATGATTGCGGCAGTTGTGATTGTTTATCTTGTACTCGTATTGACATTCAAAGGTGGTTTAGCACCATTTACAATCTTATTCTCACTTCCATATATTGTGATTGGTGTAGTGCTAGCTTTAGTATTTACAGGCGAAACACTTTCTGTACCAAGTATGATCGGGGTCTTAATGTTAATAGGTATTGTAGTAACCAATGCGATTGTACTCATAGACCGAGTTATCAATAATGAAAACAAGGGCATGGAAATGAAAGAAGCATTGTTAGAAGCAGGCGGAACAAGAATACGTCCTATCTTGATGACAGCACTTGCGACGATTGGTGCACTTGTTCCTATGTTATTCGGCCAAGATAGTTCTATCTTAATTTCCAAAGGATTAGCCGCAACTGTAATAGGTGGACTCGTTTCTTCTACAGTACTGACACTGATTGTAGTACCTGTAATTTATGAAATTCTGTTCACACTTAAAGATAAAGTGACAAACCTATTTAGTTCAAAACGTAAAAAAGAACATTGATTTAAAAACTTAATAGACATACAAAGAAAACAAACCCCTCAGCTCGCATAATAGCGCAGCTGAGGGGCTTTTCTTTCTTAATATAATACAAATGTTAAAATAGTACTGATAACGAAAATTAAAAGGGTCATCATATTTAATAAGGAAACACCTTTTTGATCGCCTTTTGAATACTTGAAGGCTGTAATCTCCACATTTCCTACAAGCATCACAATGACCGCAAACTCCCACCAAGCTACTGGAGGAACTGTTAAGTTAATCATTGCGACAATAAGAATGAGTAATCCACCCATAACCATGCGTAGAACACTGCTGTAGATTGTATTCATTTTATAAATACTGATATAACTTACAAATAAATACAAAACGGGTAGTAATAATAGATAGAGTTGCATCGTGTGTACTTCCTTTCTGGTAATCGCAAAACACGTTGAATCATGACGTGTTTCTATTCATGATGTCAGTTTTATTGTTGTTTTATTTGTGAACGGACGTGCGCGATTTCATGTTCGATTTGCTCAAGCTGTTTGATCAATGGATCGACTTCTTGACCCGTAGATTCACGCTTTTCCAAATCGTCTTGCAGACGTACGTAATCTTGTTTTAATTCTGCTAATTGACTTTCTAAATCCAAAAGATACACCACCTTATTGATTTTTAATATCAATAATAATAGTATATCATGGAAAGATTAGAGATGTAATTACTGAGAAATGACATTTAATAATGTATCTAAATGACAAAAGAGAAAGAAGGGTGACTTATGACAGGCAAATTCGCAGTCATTGTAATATTGATTGCGCTAGGTTATTTACTAAAACGCGTCAATATATTAAAAGAAGAAGACAACCAAGTACTGGCTAAATTAGTGTTGAATGTAACGTTACCTGCATTAGTCATCGTCAATTTAAATAAAGCTGAACTGGATATTTCATTATCTGTGTTACCAGTTATGATGGTCATTTACGGTATTATTGCGAAAGTCATCGCAATCAGCTTTTTCTTAAAATATGACAATGAGATGCGAGGCACTATCGGCATGATGATGGCATCACTGAATATCGGCTTATTTGCTTATCCGCTTGTACAAGCGATTTGGCCGAAAGTTGGCATGATTTATTTCGGCATGGCAGATATCGGCGGTGCGATTGTCATGTTCGGTTTCACATACTTTATAGGTAATTATTTCAGCAGCAGCGGAAATAATACCTTTAATCTTAAATTCCTTGTATTGAACTTATTACGTTCTATTCCATTAATGACCTATTTGATGATGTTTGGTTTAAACATGAGTAACCTGCATTTGCCAGATGCAATTATCAATTTCTTAGATGTGTTAGCACAAGCTAATATGCCACTGTCTATGATTCTTTTAGGCTTGATGCTGAATTTCAGAGTAGAACGTCGTTATTTACCGATTGCCTTGAAATATTTAGCAATTCATTACGGTTTCGGATTAATAGCAGGACTGCTCGTTTATTTCTTTTTACCAGTATCCGATCAAATGATAAAAACAACATTAATGGTCATTTGGCTTTTACCAATCGGAGTTGCGGTGATACCTTATTCTATTCAATTCCAATACCGCACCTTACCGCTGATTGGAATGACCACCAACATGACGATTGTCATCAGTATCGTCATTCTCTATTATTTCCAAATGTTTTTCGTATAATAAAAAGGGATTGTCAACCATTGCTTAAGTGGCTGACAATCCCTTTTATTTCTATTTTATTAGAAAGTCATTATGCTTTTAATCCGCCAAGCATGAATGCTGCAATGACAATAAGTACAATCCCTGCAGTAATTCCAATCATTTGTCGTTTATCTTTACGTTCTTTCAGTATAAAGATACCGCCAAGTGTCGAAACAATCACAAGTAATTGTGAGAATGAGAAACTTGTTGCGACACCGACTTTAGGTTGTGAGTAGAATAAGAACAAGTTACCAATAGCCCAAATCACACCTGGCAACAGGTTACGCAATGTATAGCGTGTAGAAGTTTGATGTTTTGCTGATAATAAAAAACCACCAATCGCCATACCAATTGATTGGAAGAATAATGCGTCTAAGCCATTCACACTGAAGATTTGTGCAACTACGACATAGACAACATAACCGACTGTCGAAATTAACAAGATGATAATTGCTTTGCCTAGTTTAGATTGACCTTCGCTTGATTCATTTTTACCTTTAAGAGAAGTCAATGCAATACCGCCGACTAATAACACCATTGCTAAAAGACCTAATGCGACTTGTGTACCTGTGCTCCATTCCCCTAAGAATATTGCACTGAATAAAGTAGTACCAACGAGTTGCATACCTGTAGAAATCGGCATAGTCTTAGAAACACCAATTAAATCAACTGAACGTAATTGGTAACCTTGACCTAGTGCCCAAAAAGCACCAGAAATTAAACCGACAATAATGACTTTAGGTTCGAAACTGGAATGTCCTGTCACAAGTAGAACAATACCTACAATCAATGCACCGAGTGTCGTGCCTCGGATTTGGTTGTAAGGTCCTCCTCCGACAAGAACATTAATTAAAACAACACTACCCCAAAAGAGGGCAGGCAGTAATGCGATAAGTAAATCCATCTTCTATCTTTTCCTTTCCATGTTTAAACTTACCCCTTAATAAAATAAGAATAAAACAAAGACAATTAAAAGAAAAATAAAACGTTTGCTATGAAGGTTAACTTCACAACAAACGCTTATATTATTTGATATACTTAAATTTTTTACGTTCTGAACGTATATCGAAACCGAGTTCGCTGAAACGATCGACGAGTTGATCGTTTTTACTGCGGATTTTGAAATAGACTTTTTCAATACCTTCGTGATTAAAGGCAAAGTTAATCGCGTAACTTAACAAGTTAAATGCAATGCCTTCATAACGATAATCCGTATGCGAAGAAAAGTATTTGATTTCTGCTTTGTTTCGTTCGGGTTTAATTTGCAAGTAGAGATAACCTTTTAAAATCCCTTCGCTGACAAAAAAGAATAAATGGTTATTATCATCGAGTGTATTGACAATTTCCGCAGCAGACATGGCTTCGCGACGGAAGTTCTTTTGATGTAAGCGATCGAAATGGGTGAAAAATGCTTTGTGATAAGGAATGATTTGACGCTCAGCTGCAGTGCTTGTTTCAATTGTATGATCTGTTGAAAGATAATAGTCAGTGAACGTGTAGTGCGCATCAATGGATTTCATCAGTGAACTTTTATAGTCATCTGTGATATCAAAAGAAAAGTTAAAATGTGAATGGTCGGGTTGGTTTGCAATGATAGTTTCAAATAACGATTTAAAAGCATGTGCATCTAATACATCTTGATGACTGATGAAAGGACCTACTACTTTAAAGTGATTAGTATCATAAGAGAAACCACCCATCAGCATATGGATTTGATCATTTTCATCAACGAGCGCATATACACCTGTATCTTGTTTTAAAGCTTCAATGCTTTGTGTCAGTGCGACATTTTTTTCGTGAAGTTTATAAATATAGGAACAATAGGATGTGTCGGCTTGGTGAATAAAACTTTGGATGTCTTGAACAGCTTCAATTTTAATGGCTTTCATAAGAACCTCCTTGGTTGTTAGATAAACAGCACCTTTTCATTTATTATACTTTGTTTTCTATTGAGTTAAAAGCAAAGGTACGAGAAACAAGCACAATAAATCATGTTACAATAGAAATACGATTTTGAGAAAGGAAAATGAAGATGAAATCATTAATTCTAGCAGAGAAACCCTCTGTGGCTCGTGACATAGCAAATGCATTGAATGTTCATCAAAAACATAACGGTTATTTTGAAAACAATCAATATATCGTGACATGGGCTTTAGGTCATTTGGTGACAAATGCAACTCCTGAACAATATGATTCGAAGTTCAAGACGTGGGATTTGCAAGAACTGCCGATTATCCCGAAATATATGAAAACTGTTGTCATTCCAAAGACAAAGAAACAATTTAATACAGTTAAATCATTGATGTTAAAAGATAATGTTAAAGAGATTATTATTGCGACAGATGCTGGAAGAGAAGGGGAACTTGTTGCGCGTTTAATTCTAGACAAAGTGCATAACAAGAAACCGATTAAACGTTTATGGATCAGTTCGATTACAGCAAAAGCCATTCGCAACGGCTTCAAACATTTAAAAGATGGGAAAGCTTATTTGTCATTATATCGTGCAGCATTAGCACGTAGTGAAGCTGACTGGATTGTGGGTATTAATGCTACTCGTGCGTTAACAACTAAATATGATGCCCAATTATCACTAGGTCGTGTTCAGACACCGACTATTCAATTAGTGCAAATGCGTCAAGATGAAATCAGACATTTCAAACCATCTAAGTATTATACGTTAGAGGCACAAGTTGACGGACAAACTTTTAAGTTAGTTACTACTCAACGCATCAATAACAAACAAGATTTGGATAAGATGGTTCAACAACTAGAACATCAATCTGCCACAGTTGAATCTGTGACTTCTAAACGAAAGAAACAATATCCTGCAAAGCTATTTAGTTTAACAGATCTACAACAAGAAGCTTATCAACGTTATCGTATGGGCGCGAAAGAAACGTTGAATACACTTCAAAATTTATATGAACGTCATAAGTTAGTGACGTATCCTAGAACAGACTCAAACTATTTAACGGATGACATGGTAGAAACGTTTAAAGAACGATTACAAGCTTTGCTTGCGACTGAGTATAAGGAAGCGGTGCGCCCATTAGTCAACAAACAATTCAGTGCCAAAATGGGTATCGTTAACAATCAAAAAGTATCGGATCATCATGCGATTATTCCTACAGAGATTCGTCCTAATATGAATGACTTAAGTCAACGTGAACAAAAGATATATTTGATGATTGCAGAACGATTTATAGAAAACTTGTTGCCGCCATATGAGTATGAAGCGGTCAAAGTAATCTTAGAAATCGGTAACCACACTTTTGAATTACAAGATAAAGCAACAATACAACTTGGTTTCAAACAGTTGTGCAATGAATCTACAGCACAAACTAAATCCGCTCAATTTAAACAAGGTGCTGCTTATAAAGTACAACGTTTCCATATTCAAGAACATGAAACGACGCCACCACCTTACTTTAATGAGGGGACATTGTTAAAAGCAATGGAAAGTCCTCAAAAGTTCTTTGAACTCAAAAATAAGAAACACTCACAAACATTAAAACAAACAGGTGGTATCGGTACAGTTGCGACACGTGCAGATATAATTGAAAAGTTATTTAATATGAACGCAATTGAAGCTAGAGACGGTCATATTAAGGTTACATCTAAAGGGCGCCAAATTTTAGAGCTTGCACCGCAGTCACTTACTTCACCTTTGCTTACGGCAGAGTGGGAAGAGAAATTAACACAAATTGAACAAGGCAAATATGATGCTCGTCAATTTATTAAAGAAATGAAACATTTCACTGAAACTATCGTAAACGAAATCAAAAACAGCGAACAAAAATATAAACATGATAATCTTACGACTACAGAATGTCCGACATGTGGTAAGTTCATGATTAAAGTCAAAACGAAAAATGGACAAATGCTTGTCTGTCAAGATCCAGCATGTAAGACGAAGAAAAATGTACAACGTAAAACGAATGCGCGCTGTCCAAACTGTCATAAGAAGATGACATTATTTGGTAGGGGAAAAAAGGCAACATATCGTTGTGTTTGCGGTCATTCTGAAACACAAGAGCAAATGGATCAAAGACATAGGAATAAAGGAAAAGGCAAAGTATCTAAACGTGAGATGAAGAAATATATGGGTAAAGAAGAAATAAACAACAATCCGTTCCAAGATGCTTTGAAGAATTTGAAACTTTAATTAGAAGACACACTCATTAACGTATTTTAACGAACAATATTTAAAAATATAGTGTTGAAATCGTTCGAAAATGAGTGTGTTTTTCAAATTTCTATTAAAATTGTTTGTTTTTTTCTTAAATCTTCATTGTATTTTCTTTGAATAGGGATTAGAATATTAAGG
>NZ_PZGG01000053.1 GCF_003043455.1 Staphylococcus simulans
ACTCACTACATTATAGCCATCTTCACTGTCAACTTTTGTAATAGTTCTTAGAATATTCAACTTAATTGAGTGTTCTATATCTAAACAAAATTTTATGATAATATATCTTAATTGCATATCAAGACTTGCAAGATCAACTAAATTTTTAAAATCAACTTTCTGGTATCTTTCAATCAGTGCGTTTTGGTATCTAACTTTTTGCATAGGATAATTATCTACAAAACTATTCAGCTTAAAATAGTAGTTTTTATATTCTAATATTTTCATTGCCTCATATTCGTCTATATAGTTAAAATTTACCCCTTTAAACTTCATATAAAAAATAAGCGACTTAAATGATAATGACATAGTAAAATCAGACTTTTTCTCATTTGTTAGATACATTATACATAAATACAGAAAAAAGTATTCATTAAAATTGAATTCTAGATTTCGTCCTCAATAATCTAAAAATACGTCTTACCTTACTACTTAAATAATTGATTTACTTTCTATTTTTTCGCACTCTCTTTATTAGATTAGGATTACAGAGTTATTTTCAAAAAACGTTTTAAATTTACACAATGCATTCAATAAAAAAGCCTATAACCACTAGGGTTACAGGCTTTAAGTGACGTCCTGGGAGGGATTCGAACCCCCGACCGATGGCTTAGAAGGCCATTGCTCTATCCAGCTGAGCTACCAGGACATAATTTTTTAACACAAGAATTATTATATCTAATTAAAGTATTTAAATCAATACCATTCATAATAATTTCTGTTATGATTTTTCACTTTAGAAGTTGTATTGCACTTATCATGACAAGTATATCACTTTTCTCAAGTTGAGGACAGTTAGGAATGCCTAAGTGTCATGAATCTGTCAGATATACCACAGGTATGCACAAAACATTGTGAGTTAAGAAATTTAGTCCAATTTGATAAAAATTGGTTGTATAGTAGAGATATCAAAGGTTGGCATTCCACTTAACCTTAAACAATACAAATATAGAGGTGACAATCATGGAAGGTTTATTCAACGCAATCCAAGCTACAATTGAAGCAGCTCAAAACGGTCAAAACTTAGAATTAGGTAAAAACATCGTAGATATCATCACAAACGGCGCAAGCATTGTAAGTAAAATCTTTGGTATCTAATATAAAGCCATACATTCACCATATTGTTTGAATGAGAAGATCTGAAAAGGTCTTCTTTTTTTATTTTCAAATTGATAAGTCTTGTTTCTTGCGACCTTAATCTATGCGCCCTCCTACCAGTTTATTGTAAAATAAATATACTCCCTAACTGATGGAGGTGACGGTGTGGATCAAGAAGAAGAGCTGAAACGTTTAAAAACAGAAAATGAATTACTCGTCATGAAATTAAGACTTAAAGAAAAATATATTAAAGAACTAGAAGCTGAATTAAAACAACGCAAAAGATTGCCGATTCATTATATAAAGTCACAAGCACTTGCGAATCACTTTGTCACACTCAAGATTGAAACAACCGGTTTGAGTTCTGATTTTCACGATGCCTTTCAAATCGCACTCGTCGAATTTAAAGATGGTCAAATGATAAATCAATATATGAAATACTTTCGACCTACTCGCTTATTAACTAGGAAAGTGATGCAAATGACGGGTGTTACAAATGAGTTTTTAGAAGACAAAGATTTTATTGAAAAAGAAGATATAGAAGCCATTCGTACATTTATTGGAGATAAACAAATCGTAGCACATGCGGCGACTTTCTCTATGAAATTCCTATTACGTTATTTCGACGATTTTAATATAGACATGCCTGAATACACCGTACTAGATACACTCCCTCTTGCGAGAAAGTTAGTAAAAGATACACCTAATCATAAATTCGACACTTTAAAGACTTACTTCAACCTGGATAATTATGATACTGAAGATGCTTTAACTGACGCAATAGTAACAGGTCAACTTGCTTTAAAATTAAATGAACTCAACCAATAAAGAGAGACTACCCTTATGAACATCAATTTCTTACCTGCTTTGAAATCATTCGTTGCTAAAATGAATCAAGAACTGCTAGTACTCTATTTATCATCTAAAGACAAGCGTACACCTTTGACGGTTAAAATACTCGCAGTCTGTATCGTAGCTTATGCATTAAGTCCAATTGATTTAATTCCAGACTTTATTCCTGTTTTAGGTTATCTGGATGATATTATTATTGTACCTTTAGGTATTGCCTTGTGCTTAAAATTAATACCTGAAGCTATTCTGCAAGATAATCGTCAAAAAGCATCAGAACTAAATAAAAATATGCTTTCACAAAATTGGTATGCAGGGATTTTAATTATCATCTTATGGGTGATTGTTATTAGCGTTGTTGGTTATTTTATGATTAAACACTTTTTCTAATAATAAGCTTACCTTTAACCAAAATAAGCATCCATGTCTGGTTCATTAAGACATGGATGCTTATTTCAGCTGTTACATATTAATTTATTGCTTTGAATGATCTTGTCCGTGCAACATCCAACGCACATTATATTTATCTGTAAATGAACCCATTTTACCGCCCCAGAATTGTTCTGCTAGCGGCATATCTACATGTACAGACTCATCATCTTTAACTTTGTCATATAAATCTTCTACACGTTTCGCATCCGCTTCATCATTAATATCATAATCAATTAATAAAGAAATCCCTTCATTAATTTGCACATCTTTACCGAATGCATCTGAGGCGTATAATGTCACACCTGCAATTGTAAATTCTGAATGCATTGTTTTGTTATCCGCTTCTTCTTCACTTACACCAAAGTTCTCAGCTTGTGATGGATCAACTGCTAAACGTTGAATATCAGTTGCGCCAAACACCTCTTCATAATATTTTAATGCCTCTTTAGTATTGTTAAACGCTAAATATGGATATAATTGAGTCATAATCAATCCCCTTTTTATTTAATGTACTGCATTCTAATCATACCTTTTATTTGTAGTTTCAAACAACAATTAAGCGGGGATATGATGATAAGTTAAAAAAATTGAAACCTGAGGTGTTAAAATGATTCAACGTTTAGACGAAGTCATGTTATATGTGAACGACCAAGAAACAGCCAAAACTTTTTGGACAGAAAAATTAGGTTTTACTGTTTCATCCGATACAGAACAACATGGTATGCGTACCATTGTATTGCGTCCATCAAGTGATGCACAAACAGGCATTGTCCTCCACAACAAACAAAAGATACAATCATTAGATTTAGGTATCAGCACAGAAACACCTTCTTTAATGTTTGCGACAGAAGATATTGAACAACTCTATCAAGATTATCAAAATAAAGGGATTACTGTCGGTGACTTAGTCGACATGCCTCAAGGCAAAGTGTTCAACTTTGCGGATGATGAAAATAATTATTTCGCAGTGAAACAAATTTAATTGAAAAGATGCTGAAGAATGACATTTCACCCTTCAGCATCTTTATTTTTACTTATTTTTAAATTTTAATCATTCACTTTAAATTCAACCGTTTCAATAATGTCATGATTTCTATTTCTGAAATTTAATGTGACATGTTGGTTTTCTACTAAAAGTTCAGCATAAGTTTCTTCCGTCATACTTCTTGATTGTGAAATACTGCCTGGGTTAATCACATGCACGCCTTCAATTTCTTCATAACGCGCGATATGTGTGTGGCCGTAAAAGGCTAACTGACAATTTTCTTCTTTAGCTTTTTCAGCTAGAAGTTGACGTGTCGTATTCACTCTGTATAAATGTCCATGCGTAAAGAACGCACGCAAGCCTTCCTCACTGATGACATTTTCATTTGGAAACTCTGGATAGAAATCACAGTTACCTTTAACGCGATGGTATAAACTTAATTCTGTATCATCATATTGGAACTCTGAATCACCTAAATGCAACGCAACATCAACTTGGTCATAGTGGTTCACCACTTCAAATAAAATACCAGACTCTGTGTGGTTGTCACTTACAATAATCCAACGTCTCAAATTTGATCACCCTTTAAATAAGCTTTTAATTTATCAATCGCTTGACGTCTATGGCTGATTTCACCTTTTTCTTGATCCGTTAATTGTGCCATTGTTTTATGCATTCTTGGTACATAGAATACGGGATCATAGCCGAAACCATGTTCACCTAATTTTTCCATTGTAATTACACCGCTGACTGTGCCTTCAAATGTCACAGTTTCTTCGCCTGGTGCACTCATGCTGATGACACAAATGAATTCTGCCGTACGGTGGCGGCTGTTACCTTTTAATTTTTCTAGTAACTTTTCAATATTCGCATCGTCATCTTTATCTTCTCCAGCATAACGCGCAGAATAAATACCAGGTTCCCCATTTAACGCATCCACTGTTAAGCCGCTGTCGTCTGCGATGACACGTTTGCCTAACGCTTTGGCTGCCGCCTCAGATTTTAATTTTGCATTTTCTTCAAATGTTGTCCCTGTTTCTTCGACATCAAAGTCTGAAATTAATTCACTGATACCAATCACATTGTATTCAGGAAAAATGACTTTAAAGTCGTTGATTTTACCTTTGTTGTTTGTCGCAATTACTAAATCTTCCATGTCCTTCACCTCAATATTAATCCACTTTCACATGTGTTACTTCTACATTATCTATTTTTAACCATTGTCCAATGATGTATTGGATATGTTCTGTATCTCCAGTCGCAAAAAAGCGATGTTTCGGATGCGGTGTATAATGCGCATGCTCATGACTGAACGTTAATAACGCACTGACCTCACGTGCGGTTTCTAAACCAGATGAGATCACAGTTTTATTACCCCCGAAATAATCATAAATCGGTTGGAAGAGTAACGGATAATGTGTACATCCTAAAATAACCGTATCTGCATCACTATTTCTATAGTGTTTCAACGTCTGATGAATCACAATATTCGTCGCTACAGGATCATGATAACGCATTTGTTCTACTAATGGTACAAAATCCGGACATGCAACGCCTGTCACTTCAACATGCGGATTAATCGCTTGTATATGTTTCGTATAAGCTTCTGATTTAATCGTTCCTTCTGTCCCTAACACCATCACTTTATTATTTTGTGTCGTCATAATCGCAGTACGTGAGCCAGGTTCAATTACACCAATTACTGGAATCGGCAATAAAGCTTTCAACGTGTCTAATGCGACAGCTGTCGCCGTATTACATGCGATAACCAACATTTTAATATCATATTCCATTAACTTATTCGCAAGCTGTACCGTAAAATCACACACTTGCTTGCCATCTCTTGGTCCATATGGGCATCTGGCACTATCACCCAGATAATAGATCGTTTCATTTGGCAGCTGACGTATTATTTCTTTGGCTACAGTGAGGCCGCCGACTCCTGAGTCAATTACTCCGATGGGTTTATTCATGTCTTTTTCATCCTCACACTAAAGCATTCTTAGACTATATTTTATCATAACCCTGAATTAGATTGCATGAATGGTTATTTGGTTTCACGAGACAAAATGTAGACGAAAACGCTTTAAAGATTAAAAGCTTCAGAATAATGTACCTCTCCACTCATATTCTTTAGCACATTTCCTTTCAATTCCTTAATCATTAAATAAGGTTCCATCTCTTTCATCGGTCCAAAAACATGATAAGTCATAGCCAATTCAAATCCGAACCTTTGATAATAAGTTGGGTCACCTAAAACTACAACTGATTGATACCCTCGTTGTCTTGCAGCTTCTAAAGCTTCTTTGACCAACTTCGTCCCAACCCCTTTTCTTTGATAATTAGGGGCTACACTTAACGGCGCAAGTGCTAATGAGAGAATATCAGAGCCAACGGTAATCTGAGATAACATGATATGACCGATTATTTCGTCTTTGTCTGATAATGCGACCAGAGAGAGTTCAGGTACATAAGCATTACTTTGTCTTAAGCGTCGTACTAATAGATGTTCAGTCTGATCACTCATCTCTACTGGTTCAAAAGCAGCTTTAATCAGTTGTTCAACATCTTGATAATCTTGTGGTTGTTCTGTTCTGATTTTCATCTATAATTTCCTTTCTTCGAATAAAAAAGAGGCAAGGAGTTGCACTCCTGCCTCTTAATCAAATATCAAATTATTGTACTTGGTGGTCAGAACCAAAGAATGATTTGAACATATAGAATGAAGTTTCTCTGTTCAATGCGGCGATTGAAGTTGTTAAAGGAATACCTTTAGGACAAGCATTCACACAGTTTTGTGAGTTACCGCATTCTTGTAGTCCGCCGCCGCCCATTAAAGCGTCTAAGCGTTCATCTTTAGTCATTGAACCTGTTGGATGCAAGTTGAATAAACGTACTTGTGAAATTGCTTGTGCCCCTACGAATTCGTTTTTACGTGTTACGTTAGGACAAACTTCTAAACACACACCGCATGTCATACATTTAGATAATTCATACGCTGTTTGACGTTTTTTCTCTGGCATACGTGGTCCAGGACCTAAGTCATACGTACCATCAATCGGTACCCATGCTTTCATACGTTTCAAGTTATCGAACATACGAGAACGATCAACTTGTAAGTCACGCACGATTGGGAATGTGCTCATCGGCTCTAAACGGATAGGTTGTTCTAATTGGTCTACAATCGCTGAACATGCTTGACGTGCATGGCCATTGATAACCATTGAACAAGCACCGCAGACTTCCTCTAAACAGTTCATGTCCCATGTTACTGGCGCAACTTTTTCCCCTTTTGTATTATACGGATTACGTCTGATTTCCATCAAACATGCAATCACGTTTAAATTCTCACGATAAGGAATTTCAAATTTTTCTTCATATGGCTGTGAGTCCGCAGTATCTTGTCGCTTAATGATTAAAGTTACAGTTTTAGAACTATTTTGAGCTGGTTGTTGAACCGCTTCATCTTTAACTTCTTCTGCCATTATGATTTGCTCCCTTCTTCCTTACTTGAATCTTCTTTACTAGATTTTGATTTAGCTGAGTAGTCACGTTTACGTGGTGGAATTAAGCTGATATCCACTTCTTCATATTCGAATCTTGGCGGATTATCGATACCTTCGTAAAACGCTTTTGTTGTTTTCAACCACTCTTCGTCGTTACGATCAGGGAATTCTGGTTTGTAGTGTGCACCACGTGATTCGTTACGGTTATAAGCACCGATAGTGATAACACGCGCAAGCACTAACATATTCCATAATTGGCGTGTGAAGAATACAGCTTGGTTACTCCAAGTTTGCGTATCTTCCATGTCAATATCTTGATAACGTCTCATCAACTCAAGAATTTTTTCATCTGTTTCTAGTAAACGTTTATTATCCCGAACAACTGTTACGTTTTTCGTCATGATTTCACCAAGTTCACGGTGAAGTTTGAAGGCATTTTCTGTCCCTCTCATGTTTAATAAATCGTCAAAACGTTTTTGTTCTTTATCGATTAAGTCTTGGTAAAGACTGTCGTCTAATTCAGTGTATGAGTGCTCAATTGTATCGATATATTTCACAGCGTTCGGTCCAGCTACTGTTCCGCCATAAATCGCTGATAATAATGAGTTGGCACCTAAACGGTTACCGCCGTGTTGTGAGAAGTCACATTCACCTGCTGCGAATAAACCGTCAATTGTCGTCATTTGATCATAATCTACATATAATCCACCCATTGAATAGTGAACTGCTGGGAAGATTTTCATTGGTACTTTACGTGGGTCATCGCCTGTGAATTTTTCATAGATTTCGATGATACCGCCTAATTTAACATCTAATTCATGCGGGTCTTTGTGTGATAAATCTAGGTATACCATGTTTTCACCATTGATACCTAATCTTTGGTTCACACATACGTCGAAGATTTCACGAGTTGCGATGTCACGAGGTACTAAGTTACCGTAATCCGGATATTTCTCCTCTAAGAAATACCAAGGTTTACCGTCTTTATAAGTCCAAATACGGCCACCTTCACCACGTGCTGATTCACTCATTAAACGTAATTTGTCGTCACCAGGAATCGCTGTCGGGTGGATTTGGATAAATTCACCGTTCGCATATACTGCACCTTGTTGGTACACGATAGATGCTGCTGAACCTGTGTTGATCATTGAGTTTGTTGTTTTACCGAAGATAATACCAGGGCCGCCTGTTGCCATAATAACCGCATCAGAACGGAATGCATCGATTTTCGCATCTGTTAAGTTTTGTGCGACGATACCACGCGCTGCGTTGTTTTCGTCTTTCACAACCCCTAAGAATTCCCAACCTTCGTATTTTGTCACAAGACCATCAACTTCAAATTTACGTACTTGTTCATCTAATGCATATAATAACTGTTGACCTGTTGTTGCACCGGCATAAGCTGTTCTGTGATGCAATGTACCGCCGAAACGACGGAAGTCAAGTAAACCTTCAGGTGTTCTGTTGAACATTACACCCATACGGTCTAATAAGTGAATAATTTTCGGCGCTGCATCCGCCATTGCTTTAACTGGTGGTTGGTTCGCTAAGAAGTCCCCGCCATAAACTGTATCGTCAAAGTGTATCCAAGGTGAGTCGCCTTCACCTTTTGTATTAACCGCTCCGTTAATACCCCCTTGCGCACACACAGAGTGCGAACGTTTTACGGGTACTACTGAGAATAAATCAACATGTACACCTTGTTCTGCTATTTTAATTGTTGACATCAGACCGGCAAGTCCTCCACCGACAACAATAACTTTTTTCTCTGCCATATAAATGTCACTCCCTGAAAATATAACCTTTATTTACGCTATGCTATTGTTCTTATACGAACGCTAAGATTGCACTTACACCGATGTAAGAAACAATAACGAATACTACTAATGATACCCATGTAAATACGCGTTGTGATTTAGCTGATTGTAAGGCACCCCATGTTACTAGGAATGACCATAAACCGTTCGCAAAGTGGAATACTACTGCTACTGTTAAAATAAGGTAGAAGATTAACCAGAATGGATTGCTTAAGTAGTCATGCATCATGTTGAATCCTAGTTCTTTATGCCCTAACCACATTTCCACTTTTGTTTGATAGAAGTGGATTGCGATGAAAATAAACGCTAAAACACCTGTGATACGTTGGAATAAGAACATCCAGTTTCTGAACCATGAATAATGGCCGACGTTCTCTTTAGCCGTGAATGCAATGTGAATACCGTATAACGCATGATAAAGAATTGGTAAGTAAATTAAGAAGATTTCAAGTGCCAACAAGAATGGTAATGATTCCATAAATTCTGAGGCTTGGTTGAAAGCTCCTGCTCCTTTAGTCGCTTGGTGGTTAACAGTCAAATGCACTAATAAGAATGCACCGATCGGAATAACCCCTAGTAACGAGTGTATGCGTCTTAAATAAAATTGATTCTTAGTATAACCCAAAAGGAAGTCCCCCCCTGTGAAACAAATGATATTAATTGATTTCATTTTCAGGTTTGTTGAAATGCTCTATATGCTCACAAAATTAAGTAAAATCAATACAATATGCTCAACCACCAACGAACAGCCCTGCTGGGAGTTATAAAACACTGCAATCAGCACGGCAGCTCAGCGCCATTTTTTCTCTATGTATGGACCCCTATCTTAGCTGTATATGCTGAACCGATGACTGATGCAATCCCTTACAATCGAGGCAATTGTATTCAATTACACATTAAGTGAGAATCGTTTTCATTTAGAAAGCGTTTACAAACGCACCTAAAAAAATAAAATCTCGTTAACGATATTGTAACATTTTTTTACAGCCTTTTGGGCATGAGAATTATTATCAATGGATTTTTTTCAAACTTAGTTTAAATTTAACTTCAAATAGACTTAAAATTAAGCTGAAAGCGGCATCTCCTTCAGCCTTCACTTCAGAATATACCGCTTCTAACTTTTTTGTTCTTCCTTATTTAATTCTTGTAATAAATTCTCAGCTATCTTTTTAGGGAAACCTATTTCTTGAAGTTCCGCAACAGTAGCTGCTTTCATTTTTTTCACAGAACCAAACGTTCTTAATAACTTCGTTTTACGTTTTGGTCCAATACCATCTATATTATCCAACACAGACGTCAAACCATGTTTTTGTCTCGTTTGTCTATGGAATGTAATCGCAAAACGATGGACTTCATCTTGAATACGTTGTAATAAATAGAACGCTTGACTGTTCTTTTTAAGCGGCACTACTTCCGCATTCACACCATATAACAGCTCTGATGTTCTATGCTTATCATTTTTACGTAAGCCTGCCACAGGAATATCTAACCCTAATTCATTCTCTAATACATCAATAGCTACAGACATTTGACCTTTACCACCATCGACAATAATCAGATCTGGTAATGGTAATCCATCATTTAAGACACGTGTATAACGTCTGCGGATTACTTCTTGCATTGATTTATAATCATCTGGTCCATCGACTGTTTTGATTTTATATTTACGGTAACCTTTTTTATCTGGCTTACCATCTACAAAAGTCACCATCGCAGATACCGCATCGACACCTTGAATGTTAGAGTTATCAAATGCTTCAATGCGAATTGGCGTTTGAATGCCCATTTGTTCTCCAAGTTCTTCAATCGCTTTGATTGTTCTCGATTCATCTCTCGCAATCAATTCGAATTTATTTTCTAATGAAATTTCAGCGTTATGATTCGCCATTTCAACTAAATCTTTCTTTTGACCTCTGACCGGTTGTACGATTTTCGTATCTACAACTGATTGAATCATGTTAGCATCCAGATTTTTCGGTACATGCACTTCTTTTGGTAAGATATGCTGATTCAATTGATAGAATTGACCGATAAACGTATAGAATTCCTCTTCTTCTGTTTGTTGAAGTGGAATCATTGTTGTATCACGTTGAATCATATTCCCATTTCTGACGAAGAAGACTTGAACACACATCCAACCTTTCGACACACTGTAACCAAACACATCACGTGCTTTATTATCTGTCGACATGATGTTTTGTTTCTTCGTCAAGTTATGAATATGTTGAATTAAATCACGATATTCTTTCGCTTGTTCGAAGTCCAATTGTTCACTCGCTGCCATCATGCGGTCTTCCAAGTTCTTAAGTATCGTTTTATCTTCACCATTTAAGAACTCCGTCACTTCTTGAATCATTTGCGCATAACGTTGTTCATCCACATCATAGACACAAGGACCTAAACATTGGCCGATATGATAATACAAACATAATTTATCCGGCATTTTATCGCATTTGCGGAATGGATAAATACGGTCTAATAATTTTTTCGTCTCCACAGCTGAATACGCATTTGGATAAGGACCGAAGTATTTACCTGTCCCTTTTTTAACTGTTCTAGTGACTAACAAACGTGGATATTTTTCTCTCGTGATCTTAATAAAAGGATAGCTTTTATCATCTTTTAATAAGATATTGTATCGAGGTTGGTATTGTTTAATTAAATTCAGTTCTAACAATAACGATTCCGTTTCACTATCAGTGACAATATACTCAAAATTTCGTATTTCACCGACTAAACGTGTGGTCTTCGCATCATGTGCACCTGTGAAATAAGAACGCAATCGATTACGTAACCGTTTCGCCTTACCGACATAGATAACTTGATCATTGCGATCTTTCATTAAATAACAGCCTGGTTCAAAAGGAACCACTGATAATTTTTGTTTAATTTTTGCTTTATAATCTTCCAACGATTAACCTCCCTTCTTCTAAGATTTGATAGATATAGGATGCAATTCAATTTACTATTATAACAAACACCAGCTTATCTTAACGACTGGCTTGCTTAAATACAAAATTAAATTTCCATATGAAAAAGACCAGAACACTATATTCTGGTCTCGCATTATTGTAATGATTGATTCGATATTTAACGTGAAGTTTCAACCATAATCGCCGAAACTCGGCATTATTTTAAACTTATAGGTGTTTGTTTAATACTTCAGCTAAGTTTTCTTTAGGTTGGAAACCTACTACTTTATCAACAGGTTCTCCATCTTTGAAAACGATTAGAGTAGGAATACTCATTACTTCGAATTTAGCTGCAGTGTTTGGGTTTTCGTCAACATCTAATTTTAAGACGTCAGCTTTACCATCGAAATCTTGAGCTAACTCTTCTAATACAGGTGCGATCATTTTACAAGGTCCACACCAAGTTGCCCAGAAATCTACTAATTTAACACCATTTTGAACTTGTTCGTTAAAGTCTGAATCAGTAACTTTAATTAATGCCATAAATATCGTTCCTCCTTAGGAATTTTAATGATGAACAAAGTATATCAGATAAGATTTGTAATTGCATCGGCTTTGCTCATAACAACATTCTTTTTTATATCTCTTCATATTATTTTCATATTTGGATTATTTCAACGTTGCAACTGTCACACCAAAACCACCTTCACTTGGTGTACCTGTACGGTAAGAGGCAATGTTTTTATGTCGTTTCAAATGTTGTTGCACTGCCTTCTGCAATGCTCCTGTTCCCTTTCCGTGAATAATATAAACATTCTCGTAGTTGCTGAGCATCGCTTGATCCAAGTATTGATCTAAGGCTGTTACCGCTTCATCATAACGATAACCTCTTAAGTCTAACTCCATCTTCACTGGAGAACGGTTTGAACGTGATACCATTTTCGTTTGCGGTTCTTGTGTTTTTTGTTTCTTCTCTAAATCGGCAATCGGTAGTTTCATTTTAATGATACCCATTTGAACCACTGCTTCTTCATCATCCAAGATCTCGAGCACTTCACCTTTTTGACCATAGGTTAAGACTTTGACTTCATCGCCTGCTTTAATCTCATCCCATTTTTTCTTCTTCACTTTTTGTTTAAGATCAGTTGCTTCATATTGCTCATCTAAGTGTTTACGTTTTTCTATTAATTCATGCTCTTTAACATCAGCGTTTTTCTCATCTCTTAACTGACGTAAGTCTGAAATAATCTCTTCTGCTTCTTTTGTCGCAGCTTTGACACGTTGGTTGGCTTTCGTTTTTGCTTCATCCATCAATTGTTTTTCGTAATTTTGGTATTGCTCATATTTATGCGTCAATTGACGATGTAAATCTTGGGCTTCTCGTAATAATTGCTCTAATTCGATACGTTGATTATCTACACGTTTTGTATTTTTCTCTAGAGAGGCAATCATATTATTGATTTCCTGCTCATCTTGCCCAATCATCGCTTTCGCATCACGAATGATTTTGCCGTTCAAGCCAAGTTTGCTGGAAATTTCAAAGGCATTTGAACGACCGGGCACACCCATTAATAACTTATACGTTGGGCTCAGTGTATTCACATCAAATTCTACACTGGCATTCATCACACCATCTCGGTTATAACTATACGCTTTTAATTCAGGATAGTGTGTCGTAGCCATGACTAATGCACCGCGTTTTTGTACATTGTCTAAAATACTCATCGCAAGTGCTGCCCCTTCACTTGGGTCTGTACCGGCACCAAGTTCGTCAAAGAGAATGACACTATTATGATCTGCATGTTTTAAAATCTCTACAATATTCTTCATATGAGAAGAGAACGTCGATAATGATTGTTCAATCGATTGTTCATCACCAATATCACAATAAACATTATCAAAGACACCCAGTTTACTACCATCCAATGTTGGAATTAGTAAACCTGATTGTGCCATCACAATAATTAAGCCTAATGTTTTCAATGTGACGGTTTTACCACCTGTATTTGGACCCGTAATAATCACAGTCTGAATGCCATCTACAAATTCAATAGTATTCGCCACTACTGTTTTCGGATTTAATAATGGATGGAATGCTTTTGGTAAATACACCTTACGTTCCTCTGTAAATTCAGGTTTCGTACCTTTAATAGAACTGCCGTATCTCGCTTTCGCAGTTAAGAAATCGATTTGTCCCATCACTGATTCTGCGACTAAACAAGCATCCGCTTCAGCAGCAACTTCTAACGTCAATTCAGTCAAAATACGTTCAACTTCTGCTTTTTCATCATTACGTAGTCGACTGATTTTATTATTCATTTCGACCACTGCAGATGGTTCAATATATAACGTCTGTCCTGAAGAGGATTGGTCATGGACGATACCATTGAAATCTTGACGATATTCCGCTTTTACAGGAATAACGTGTCTGTCATTTCTAACTGTAATAATTGAATCTGATAATTTCTTTTGGTTCGATTGACTTTTAACTACACGGTCTAAATTTTGTTTAATACGTTGTGAAGTACTATGGATACGGCTTCTGATACTTTGTAGTTCATAACTCGCATCATCAAATAAATCATAAGCATCACATTTCTGTTTAATTTCCTGATACAAATCAGAAAGAATCGGCAATTGTGTCATGCGTTCATCTAAAATCGGATAATTGATAGCTTCCTCTTCTTCTAAGAGTTGACTGTAAAGTGTTTTATATTGATTTTGAACTTGAATCAAACGCTTAATTTGGTTCAATTCACGAACATTCAACATACTGCCGATTTTTGCACGATGAATCAGCGATGATACTTTAGATAAACCACTCAAGCTCGGCAAACGGTGTTTATTATAAATTTGAGATATTTCGTCTGTTTCATCTATTTGATGAACCACAGTTTGATAATCAGAAGCTGGTGACATTGACGCTGCTTTTTCTCGTCCTAAGTCACTGACAGCTTCCTTTTCTACAAGTGCTTTGATTTTATCGAAATCAAGCACATCTAATGTCTTCTGTCTCACTGACATCCCTCTATTTCTTTAGCTTTTTATTATTTTCTATAAATGATTTGAAATCTTCTCTGCTCATAGTGTTCAAGACACGTGATTTATCAATAAAAGCTTTTTGTGCTGTCGCAATTCCATATTTCATCAACTCTAAATTATCAATATGGTGTGCATCCGTATTAATGGTTACCATAATATCTTGATGATGGCGCAATGCTTCTGCGCTTAAATCTAAACGTAATGGATTCGCATTGATTTCTAAAATTGTGCCTGTTTCTTTCGCTAGTTCAAATAAACGTTCCATATTGACTTTATAGCCGTCACGACGACCGATAATACGCCCTGTTGGATGTGCAATATGACGTACATAAGGATTACGGCAAGCTTGTTCTAAGCGATGCATAATTTGTTCTTCTGTTTGATTAAAGCTTTGATGAATCGATGCGATAACATAATCTAACTGTGCTAATACATCATCTGGATAGTCTAATGTACCATCTGCTAAAATATCCATCTCTGTGCCAGAATAAATATCGATTTCATCATATTCTTCATTCATCGCTTTGATTTCTTCATTTTGGCGTAATAAGCGCTCAATTTCTAAACCATGTGCCACACGTAAACTACGTGAATGATCTGTAATGACCATATATTCATAACCTTTTTGGATATTAGCTTCAATCATTTCGCGTAAACTAAAAGCACCATCACTCATTGTCGTATGCATGTGCACATCGCCTTTAATATCCTCTAACGTTACAATATTGGATAAATCTCGGTCAAATTCACTGCCATCTACACGCATTGGCGGCGCAATCCATTCGGATCCGAAGTGTTCATAGATTGCCGCTTCACTGTCTAATTGCAGTAAAGAACCATCTGGTTGTTCTATACCATATTCACTGACTTTTTCACCACGTGCTTTCGCAAGTTGACGGATGCGAATATTATGGTCTTTAGATCCTGTGAAATGTTGTAGGGTATGGTAATATGCGCTCGGTTCAACAATTCTGAAGTCGATTTCGATTGTTTCATCTTCAAATTCAACTTCCACCGATACTTTCGTTAATCCTACTGCTACATCTTTCACTTTATGCGGCACCTTTAATAAAGCTTGTTGCACGGTCTCAGGATCATTCGTACTCATAATATAGTCTAAATCTTTACTCATTTCCTTCACTCTGCGGAAACTGCCTGCGACATGATATTGTTCTAAAGCATCAATTGTTTCTAAATAATCTTCAATTTCTTGATTCAATTTAATCAATAAGTTGATAGGATAACGTTCTTTACGTGCGCTTAAGGCTTTGACACCTGCTAAGATGTTTTCTTCAGTCTTTTTACCGAAACCGCTTAACGCACTGACCTCTTTATTTTCACATGCGCGTGCAAGTTCTTCTTTATTCGTAATACCAAGTTCTTTATAAAGCTTATGAATCTTTTTACTGCCAAGCCCTGGAATCTTTAATAATGGCACTAAGCCTTCAGGTACTTCTTCTTCTAATGCTTTAAGCGTTTCAGATTCACCTGCTGCTAAATATTCATTGATGACTTCACCGACACCTTTACCGATGTTTTTAAGCTTTGTGACATCTTCAATTTCATCAATCGTACGTTCATCTGTTTCTAAACTTTGTGCTGCTTTACGATAAGCAGACACTTTAAATGTATTCTCACCTTTTAACTCCATGTATGTGGCAATCTTCTCTAATAAACGCACAACATCTTTCTTTGTAATATGTTGACTCACTTTATTCACTCCAATTAAAAAGAGGAACTTGATGGCATTCGTATATCTGTAACAGATTGGCGAATGTGTCAGCCTCCTCTTTGTTTAGTCTTTGTATTCATTGAATTATAATGCCATCACAAATGATGACAGATATGGGGTATGAAAGAGTATCAAATTTGCGATAACCGATTGTGCAAATTGCTGCTGAATCGAAAAGCTCGGATATAAGCTGCATAAATATAATACAAGCAAAAGAATCACCACAGAGCTGATCAAGCTGAGTAGTACACCGAAACTTCGATTCAAGATAGATATGGGTTGTGTTACCATTATTTTATCAAACGCAGATAAAATTAGGTATAAAATAAACTTGCTGATTAGAAATATCATGATA
>NZ_PZGG01000054.1 GCF_003043455.1 Staphylococcus simulans
ACATTAGACACCCCCACATCTTCTTTTTAAATACATTTCATTTTTATAAACTGCTTGTCATTTTGTTTGAATATTAAGTATTTCGACAATAGTTACATAGGTTACCAGCCTATTTTCAACTCGTTCCTTTAATCACAACTTGCATTTATATTAAATAATATATCTATTCTACTATACATTGACAGATAATTGAACCACTATACCCTGACGTGTTGTGTGAACTTTCACAATTATCTTGTCAGTCTTGTTTACATGCTTACCATGTAGAATTAACTTTTATTTTAAAAACAAAAAACAAATTTTGCAAATAAATAAATGTATCGCTTACCCTTCACTAGTAAGCGATACATTATTTTACTCATCATATGAAATTAAGCTTAATACTTCGTAGTCTTTAATCTTTTCATAACCGTGTAAATATTTTAATTCGATGATAAACGCAATCCCTGCTACAATACCACCTAACTCTTCAACAAGTTTGATTGTAGCTTCAATTGTTCCCCCTGTTGCTAGCAAATCATCAGTAATTAAGACACGTTGTCCAGGTTTAATAGCATCTTTATGCATAGTCAAAACGTTTGTGCCATATTCCAAGTTATATTCATATTTGATGACCTCTCTTGGTAACTTACCTTCTTTACGTACAGGTGCAAATCCAATACCCATTGAATAAGCTACAGGACAGCCGATGATAAAGCCGCGTGCTTCAGGTCCTACAACGATATCCACTTCTTTTTCTCTAGCAAAGTCAACGATTTGATCAGTCGCATAACCATAAGCCTTACCGTTATCCATTATCGTCGTGATATCTTTGAAATTGACGCCTTCTTTCGGCCAATCTTGTACTTCTGAAACATATTGTTTTAAATCCATTTATCTATTTCCTCCTAATTACTTAGCGAGCTGTTCTTTAATCCAAAGTTTCACTTTAGAAAAATCATCATATAGCAAGAATTTCTCAACATCTATCCGTTTAAGTCTTGCTTGATAAAGCTTACTAGAAGTAATGTCCTTTTTGTCTACATTTTTATTCACTTTGATTATACCATGATTGTTCTCAATAAAATCTAATTCATTAAAGACTTTCAACATAAAAATCAATAGTGGCGGTTTAATTTTTAAATAGTTGCATAACTGCATACCATCATGTTCTAAGTTAATTTCATCTTTCATAAACAATGCTTTATAGCACGCTTTAAAATGATTCATTTGCGGCATGCCGTCAAAGTAAATAGAGTGTTGATGATTCAACTCTAAAATGATCTGGCTTGCTTGAATTGACTTCAATGTTTGTGCCATCGTGTCTAAATCTAATGGCAACTCTTTAAAAATATATCTGTCATAAGCTTGTTCAATCATATCTCCATAGAAATACTGATGTTCATGCAATTTTTCATTTTGTTCATTAATAATTTCTGCAGTTGATGCATTATCATGCATGGCATGTTGACGCGCTTTACCTCTAAAATCTAAAATTTGCAGCTGTTCTGAAGCCATATCCTGCACCATAAATTGTGGCGATTGATTTCCGTTCCACTCGTTGATTTGTAAGGTACCAATTAAATTTAATGGTTCGTTCGGTTCTAATTGATGCGCATATTCCCCGTTTTGCCAATAAAGTGCTTGTAACTTAGAGTCACCAAGCGTCATTTTTAAATGTTTGCCTTCTTGACCAATTCCTTTAGATTGTTTGACTTGAATGCCATCTAATTCAAACACAGGACTTGTAAAATCTGTACCAAAAGGTCTTAACTTTTCGATGTCTGAAATATTTTTAACAGTGATATCTGTTTCGCTTAACACCAAATCTACTTTTTTTCTCGGTGTTAAATCTTCATGTTTCGCAAGTTCATCCATATGCTCGTTTAGTGCTGCTTTAAGCTTCTCAATATTTTCAATCGGTAAAGTCATACCCGCTGCCATATGATGGCCGCCGAATTTTGAAATAAGCGGACGTTCTTTATCTAACATCTCGTACATTGAAACTTGTTCAATACTGCGTGCAGATCCTTTCGCAAAATCTTGAGCAGTATCAATATTTAAAATAATGGTTGGCAAACCAAATGTTTCTACAATTCTTGATGCTACGATACCTAGTACGCCTTCATGCCAACCTTCTTGAGCAAGGATTAAGAAGCGGTGTCCAGCTTCTACTTCCGCATGTGCCATTTCAAGTGCTTCTTCCACAATCTCTTGAACGATGTCTTTACGTTCTTGATTAAAATGTTCAACTTGTTCAGCTAAAAATTCTGCTTCTTCTGCACTTTCACACATTAATAATTCTGCTGCCAAGCTTGCATCATCTAAACGCCCTACTGCATTCAAACGTGGTCCTAGTATAAAACCGATTGTTTCTTCATTAATCACGTCGTTATATCCAGCTTGAGTTAATAATGCTTCGATTGCTGTTGAAGGATGACTGTTCATCACCTTGATGCCTTGTTGTACAATTGCACGGTTTTCATCCGTTAACGAAACCAAATCAGCTACTGTACCGATAGCGGCCAAAGCTGTAAATTCAGGTGCAGGATGATCAAGTAAGGCTTGTGCAATTTTTAATGCAACACCCGCACCGCTTAAGTATTTAAAAGGATAATCAAAATCTGGATGCATCGGGTGTACAATTGCATAAGCTTCAGGTAATGTTTCACCGATTTCGTGGTGATCTGTAATAATTACATCTATATTCAGTTCTTTTGCCACTTGCATCTCATGATGGCCTTGGATACCGTTATCAACTGTAATAATCAAATCAATACCTTCGTCGGCTGCATTTCTAAAGGCCGCTTCATTCGGACCATATCCCTCTGTAAATCGATTAGGAATATACCATCCAACTTCAGCGCCAAGTTCTCTTAATGCACTGACAAGTATAGAAGTGGAGGTCACGCCATCCGCATCATAATCTCCATAGACTAAAATACGTTCTTTTTTATCAAGCGCTTGATTAATACGCTCTACCGTTTTCTTCATATCACTAAGCGCATACGGATCATGATGAATTTGAGATGGTTCGAGTAATTGTTTAATTTCTGATGACTCAATAACACCTTTGCTTTGCAATATTTTTTGAACGATGGGTGTAAGTTTTAATTCCTTAGCTACATCTGGTGTGATATCTGATGTATTCGATTGTAAATCCCATTTATACTTAGCTTTAATCATATAACGACTTCCCTCTTTTCCACATGTCATTATACAGAAGAACTCAGAAAATAAAAAGCAACTTCTACTTAAGACAGTATTTTATTGTACTAAAAAACTCCCAGACTAAAAAAGTCCGGGAGTTAGTAACCTCATTCTATTATACGAGGATTTTATCTTCGTTTTTACGTTTTTCACGATAAACCACAAGTTTATGGTTTGGTGATTTTTTAAGTTGTTGTTTTTTCATCATGCCCCATAAAGGAACGGCAATGAAAATAGATGAGAATACACCAGAAATTAAACCAATTAATAATGCGAGTGCAAAGTTGAAGATACTTGTTGCACCGAAGATTAATAATGCGACTACTACGATAACTACTGTTAATACAGTATTGATGGAACGTGTCATCGTTTGTCTAATTGAACGGTTTACAATTTTATCAATCTGTTCTGGCTTAGTGATAACTTTCACTTTATGCAAGTTCTCACGTACACGGTCGAACGTAACGATTGTATCGTTAATAGAGTAACCGATAATTGTCAGAACTGCTGCGATAAATGTTACATCTACTTCAATTCTGAATAAGCTGAATACCGCCACAATCATAAAGGCATCATGGAGTAACGCGATAATAGAAGATAGACCCATGCGCCACTCGAAACGTAATGAGATGTAAATAATCATACCAATTGATGCATAAATCAATGAAAGTAATGCGTTTTTCGCAATTTCTTGACCAATCATCGGTGATACTGTATTGACAGTCGGTTCGTTTCCGAATTCTTTTTTCATTACGTTTTTAACTTTAGCGACTTCGTCTTTGCTTAAATCATTTTTAAATTGAACAGAAGCACTATCATTGTTACCAGATAATGAAATACGGTCAGGCTTCATGTGTGCCTTATCTAATTGTTTTGTAACATCTTCTTGTGTAATCTTATGATTTGCTTTCATATCAACACGTGTACCACTTGTAAAGTCGATACCTAAGTTTAGTTTGAATATAAACAGAATCACTACACCTGCAACAATGACAATACCACTGAACCAGAATAATGGTTTCGCAAGTTTCATGAAGTTCCAATGATCATAAGGTGTTTTCAACTGATACACATCGATACCTTCATTGATATCATGTCTATCTTTCTTCTTAACACCGAATAACCAGAAGCTTTTCTTGAAGTAATTTGATTGTACAAGCAATGATAATAAGATACGTGTTAAGAATACTGCTGTCACGAAACTCATTAAGATTGCGAGTAATAACATCGTAGCGAAACCTTTAACAGCACTTTCACCAAAGAAGAATAATACAGCTGCTGCTAAAACAGTTGTTAAGTTCGCATCTAAAATCGTAATGAAGGAACTCTTATTCGCTTTATGGAAGGCTTGTTTTAATGTTCTTCCGATTCTCAACTCATCTTTGATTCGTTCATACATGATGATGTTCGCATCTACCGCCATACCGACACCGAGTACCAGTGCCGCTAAACCTGGTAATGTAAGGACACCATGGATGAAGTTGAATGCGACTAAAGTTAAGTAGATATATGTTGTTAATGTAATCACGGCAATAATACCAGGTAATCTATAGAATCCTACCATAAATAAGTAAATGACTCCGACACCTAATAATGAACCGAAGATTGTTTTATCTAATGCATCTTGACCAAATTGTGCACCAACAGAGTTAGAGTAGATTTCTTTAAGATGTACTGGTAAAGAACCAGAGTTCAATAAGTCAGCTATTTGTTTTGCTTTTTGAACGCCTTCTTCTCCACTGAATCCACCAGAAATTTCTACGCTGTCAGAGTTGATTGGTTGGTCAACTGACGCTGCTGAAACATATTTCGGATCTTTTTTCTCTTTTTCTTTTTGGTAACTATCGCCTTTTTCGTAGTCTAACCAAACAACCATCACGTTTTCTTTACGTTTTGAAATTTCTTCTGTGACTTTCTTGAATTTCTTGCTGTCTTTCAATTTGAAAGTTACAGCGGGTTGGTTAGTGTTCTCCTTAAACTCTTGTTTCGCAGAACCTTGTACTAAATCTTTACCTGTTAATTTAACGTTATCATCTGAGTCTCGAATTGTTAAATTCGCTTGTGAAGATAAAATATCTCTGGCTTCATTTTGATTCTTGACACCAGCAAGTTGTACTCGGATACGGTTATTATCTTCAACAGTAATCTTAGGTTCCGATACCCCTAAGACGTTGACCCTGTTTTCTAACGTTTTGGCTGTGGCTTGAACAGCCTTATCGTCTATCTTATCACCCTTTTGTAATGGATTGACTTGGTAAAGTACCTCGAATCCACCTTGAAGGTCCAAGCCTAAACGAACGTCTTTAATTACATTCTTGTAAGTTGCTGCCATGCCCGCAAAAAGCAACACAACAAGTAACAAGAATGCAATTATTTTACTGTTTTTCTTCACATGAACACCTCATTATTTACTTATGTAAATAGCATACTTGATTTTTCAAATGAACTGCAAGCTAAAACAAAGACTTTCGCATTGTTCTTTCGTTGCACTTCAAATGAATGAACCTATATAGCTTACTACATCCTTACTTAGCTTTCAAAAATTCGAACAATACATGACGAGATGCATAGCGTGCACAATTAATTTAAATCAACATTAAATCACGTTAATACTATGCAAAACCATATTAAATCGTATTCCAATATTGAATTATACACGCTCCTACACTAATTTAAAACAACTTTTCAATCATTTAAAGTAATTCAAACAAAAATAAAACATCCCAAATCAATCTATACTAGATCGCTTTAGGATGTTCATCGGGTTAATCTATGTACAGGTATTTCGCTTACGCTTGCCTATACTATGTCATACTAATCTTAATTAGTCTGGATTAACTTGTTTTACAGCACCTTTTTCAAATGTGATTTGAGTGCCTTTGTCGTTAACTGAAATAACAACTGTTGTTTCGTCAACTGCGCGTACAACACCTTTGATGCCGCCAATTGTTGTAACGTGTTGTCCTGATTCCAAACGGTTCACCATTTCACGGTGTTCCTTTTGACGCTTTTGTTGTGGTCTGATCATGAAGAACCACATTAAAGCTAATAATGCAATAGGTAAAATAAGACCGGTTAAATTCACAAACATTACTCCTTTAATTAAAAGTTTTTAGGATTTTCTTCATTCAATCCATATTGTTCAAAGAATTCCTCTTTAAAATCTAAAAGACGATCTTCCCGAATGGCCTGTCTGATATCCTCCATTAATTTTAACAGAAAATATAAGTTATGATAAGTAGTTAGACGTATACCGAATGTTTCTTCCGCTTTTATTAAATGACGCAAGTAAGCTTTTGTATAGTTACGACATGTATAACAATCACAATTTTCATCTAAAGGACTTAAATCATCTGCATATTTTGCATTTTTAATAACCACACGGCCTTTAGAAGTCATACATGTACCATTACGTGCAATACGTGTTGGTAGCACGCAGTCAAACATATCCATGCCACGAATGCTACATTCGATTAAAGCATCTGGTGAGCCGACGCCCATTAAATAACGCGGTTTATCTTTAGGCATAAATTGTTCAGTAAACTCTACCATGTCATACATTACAGGTTTAGGTTCACCGACAGACAATCCGCCAATCGCGTAACCAGGAAAATCTAATTTCACTAATTCTTCAGCACTTTGTTGGCGTAAGTCTTTATATTCCCCACCTTGTATGATACCGAATAACGCTTGGTCTTCTGGACGTTTATGTGCTTTCAAACAACGTTCAGCCCATCTTGTTGTTCTTTCGATTGAGTCTTTGACATATTCATATTCTGCAGGCATCGGTGGACATTCATCAAATGCCATCATGATATCTGAACCTAAATCATTTTGAATCTCTGTTGCTTTCTCAGGACTTAAGAATAATTTAGAACCATTTTTATGATGTCTGAAATGAACACCTTCTTCTGTGATTTTACGTAAATTACTCAAACTGAACACTTGGAAGCCACCTGAATCAGTCAGAATCGGTCCATTCCAGTTCATAAATTTATGCAAACCACCCGCGCGTTTAATGATATCGTTACCGGGTTGTAACCATAAATGGTAAGTATTGCCTAAAATGATTTGCGCATTGATATCTCTGAGTTCTTCAGGGCTCATTGTTTTAACAGTGGCTTGTGTTCCTACTGGCATAAACATCGGTGTTTCAAATGAACCATGCGGTGTATGCACGATTCCTAACCTTGCACCTGATTGTTTACATGTTTTAATATGTTCATAAGTTACTGCAGGCATAACTTTTTCACGACTCCCTTAAATAATTAACATTGCATCACCAAAGCTGAAGAAACGATATTTCATTTCTACTGCTGTTTGGTATGCGTTTAAAATATATTGTTTTGAACTGAATGCTGAAACTAACATAACAAGTGTGGACTTCGGCAAATGGAAGTTCGTAATTAAAGCATCAATGGCTTTAAATTCAAAGCCTGGATAGATAAAGATATCCGTCCATCCGCTTTGTGCTGTAAATTGTGCATGATCTCTACGAATCGTTTCTAACGTTCTAGTTGATGTTGTACCAACAGAAATAATGCGATGTCCTTTTTGTTTCGTCTCATTTAACAAATCAGCTGTTGCTTGAGACATTTGATAATACTCACTATGCATTTTGTGGTCATCTATATTATCGACACTCACTGGTCTGAATGTACCTAGACCCACATGCAAAGTCACAAATGCCAAATTCACTTGTTTGGCTTTTAATTGTTCTAACAGCTCATCTGTAAAATGCAGACCCGCTGTCGGTGCAGCAGCAGAACCTGTTTCTTTCGCATAGACAGTTTGATAACGATCCGGATCATCTAAACGTTCTTTGATATAAGGCGGTAGTGGCATTTCACCTAATTCATCTAAACGTTCTTGTAAAATGCCTTCATAATACAAACGCATGATGCGTCCACCTTGTTCTAATTCCTTAACACACTCTGCGATAATTTTTCCTTCTCCAAAAGACAGCTTTTGTCCTACTTTAATACGTTTTGCAGGTTTTAATAATACTTCCCAATCATTACCTTCAATTTGAGTCAGCATTAACATTTCAACTTTTGCTTTTGTATCTTCTTTTAATCCAAATAAACGGGCTGGCATCACTTTAGTATCGTTTAATACTAATGTGTCACCTGGATTAAAATATTCAATGATATCTTTGAAGTGGCGATGTTCAATCTCACCATTCTTTCTATTTAATACTAATAAACGACTTGTATCTCTATCTTTTAACGGCGTTTGTGCGATTAATTCTTCCGGTAAATGATAATCAAACTCTTCAATATTCAAAATTGTCCCTCTTTCCATGTTCAGTGCCAAAGTGTTCATATGCTAGGGGTGTTGCTTTTCTTCCTCTTGGTGTGCGTTCTAAAAAGCCTTTTTGAATTAAGAAAGGCTCATAGACATCTTCGATGGTAATACGCTCTTCACCTATCGAAACAGCGATTGTATCTAAACCGACAGGTCCCCCGTTATATTGATTAATAATACAGCGCATCATTTTATGGTCGATATAATCTAAACCATAATCATCTACTTGTAGAAGTTGTAATGCACGTTTTGTTGTTTCAATATAAATTTTATCGTCTTCATTCACTTGTTGGAAATCTCGTACACGCTTAAGAAGACGGTTGGCAATACGCGGTGTACCTCTACTACGTTTCGCTAGCTCTGCAGCACTTTCTTCATCAATTTCTGTACCTAGCACTTCTGCAGTACGTTTTATAATATCTTCAAGTTCACTTTCATTATAAAATTCCAAACGTAAATGAACACCAAAGCGATCACGTAAAGGCCCTGTCAAACTACCGGCTCTTGTGGTTGCACCTACTAATGTAAACGGAGGCAAATCAATACGAATACTGCGCGCTTCTTCGCCTTTGCCGATGACGATATCTAAATAGAAATCTTCCATTGCAGGATATAAAACCTCTTCAACTACACTGCTTAAACGATGTATTTCATCAATAAATAAAACATCACCTGGTTGTAAGCCAGAAAGTATCGCAGCTAAATCACCAGGTCGTTCTATCGCAGGTCCTGTAACTGTTCTGATGTTTACACCCATTTCATTCGCAATGATGTTTGACAAGGTTGTTTTACCAAGTCCAGGGGGGCCGAATAATAAAACATGATCTAATGGCTCCTCACGCATCTTTGCTGCTTTAATAAAGACTTCTAAATTAGCTTTAATTGATGCTTGACCGATATATTGTCGTAGTAAATGCGGTCTCAATGATAATTCAAAAGAATATTCATCATCATGGACCGTTTGATCTACCATTCTGTCATCCATTGTGTCCCCTCCTTATGACTTTTTAAGAAACAAGTATTTTCAAACCTGCTTTAACCGCTTCATCCACAGACTCAAATTGCTCTGTGCTCAATTTCTTTTCAACTTTTTTCAATTCACGCTTAGAATATCCTAATGCTTCTAACGCAAGCAAGGCTTCTTCTAAGATTGGTGAATTGCCAGATACAGTCGTATCAGGTTGCTGTAATAAAGTATCTGCACTTTCATCAGTAATTTGGACTTTTCCTTTCAAATCTAAGATGATTTGACGTGCTGTCTTCTTACCGATACCTGGGAATTTAGTTAAATACGCTTCATTTTCATTTTCTATACCGATTTTAACTTCGTTAGGCGTACTTGCTGCTAAAATTGCCAATGCAGATTTTGGCCCAATACCTGTCACTTTATTCAAGCTTAAAAACATTTCTTTTTCTTCTTCTGAAATAAAACCATACAACAACTGAGCATCTTCTCTGACAACTAAAGAAGTATAAATTACGACTTCTTGTTGAAATGAAGATTGAAAACGATATGAGTTCGGTGTTTGGATTTCATAGCCGACACCATTCGTCTCCACCACTACGTGTGTAGGGAATAATTGTGTTAATTGACCTTTAATATATGCGTACACGCCGTCACTTCCTTACATTGACATACTGATTATTTCTACTTTATAAACATTTTCAATGTTTCGTAACGCAAAAATCACATCTTCAATCGAAGTTTGACTGCCTGCCGTATTTAAAGACAATGTGATTGTTGCTTTATCTTCCATCGGAATACTTTGATGAATTGTTAAAACAGACATGTGAATTTGAGAAATCGTATTGAGAACTTGTGCAAGCATACCAACCTTATCATGTACATAAAGAATGATTGTAAATTCTCTTGTATCTTCTACCTTTTCATCGATAGGAAAGATAGTATCTTTATATTTATAGAAGGCACTACGAGATAAACCGTATTGTCTCACTGCTTCATAAATCGACATATGCGGATTTTCTTTTAATGCATCTTTAATTTGTAACGTTTTAATGACAGACTCTGGAAGTACATCTTCTCGTATCAGATAGAACTTTTTCACTTGTTTATCGTTCACTTAGACACCTCTATTCAACGAATTCAAATTCTCCGCCTAAAATTCTTACGATATCTCCATTTTTCGCACCACGTTCTCTTAATGCATCATCAATACCCATTGAACGCATTTGACGTGCGAAACGTCTCACTGCTGGGTCGCTGTTGAAATCAGTCATATGGAACATTCTTTCAATCGCTTTACCGCTCACCACAAAGGCCGCATCATCATCACGCGTGATTGTGAATGCATCTTGAGATGGTGTGTGTTTGTATAATACACGGTTCACACCTAATGCTTCATCATCTTCTTTAGAGAAATCAACATCTTTATACTCTTCTAACTTATCGGCAATCGCATAAAGTAACTGATCTAGATTTTCACGAGTATACGCAGAAATTGGGATAATCTCTACATCGTCACCAACTTCAGATTTAAAGAGTTCTAAATTATCTTGCGCATCGGGTAAATCCATTTTATTTGCGACAATGATTTGTGGACGATCTTCTAAACGCTGACCATAAGATTTCAATTCATTATTGATTGTTTTATAATCTTCATAAGGATCTCTGCCTTCTGAGCCACTCATGTCAATAACATGTACAATCACTTTTGTACGTTCTACATGACGTAAGAATTGGTGACCTAAACCGACACCTTCTGAAGCACCTTCAATCAACCCTGGTAAATCAGCCATCACAAAACTTCGACCATCTGGTGTTGAAACCACACCTAAATTTGGTTTAATCGTTGTGAAATGATATGCTCCGATTTTAGGCTTTGCTTTTGAAACAGTTGAAAGTAATGTAGATTTACCTACACTTGGGAAACCGACTAAACCAACATCAGCCATTAATTTCAACTCTAATGTAACTTCGATTTCTTCACCTGGTTCACCATTTTCACTAAAATCAGGTGCAGGGTTTCGTGGAGTAGCGAATCGTGAGTTACCTCGGCCTCCGCGTCCACCTTTAGCAACAACAGCACGTTGACCATTTTCAACTAAGTCAGCAATGACCTCATCTGTTTCAACAGCTTTAATAATTGTGCCTGGCGGTACTCTTAATACTAAATCTTCTGCATTTCTACCATGCATGTTACTGCTTTGGCCGCCTTCACCACGTTTGGCTTTAAATTGGCGTTGATATCTGAAATCGAGTAAAGTACGTAACCCTTCGTCTACTTCAAAAACTATAGATGCACCGCGACCGCCGTCTCCGCCTGCCGGGCCTCCGAAAGGAACATATTTCTCTCTTCTATATGCAGTGATACCGTTACCGCCATCACCTGCTTTTAATAATATTTTAACTTGATCGACAAACATGTTTCTCACCTCTTTTATATATATTTTCTAATGCAATATCTAGATTATTATATCATTCTTTATGTACCCTTAGAAATAAAGACAAAAATAAAACACCAGAAGTTTAACTTCTGGTGTTGCGTCAACAAAAATTACTCAGCTGCAGCGTATACTGAAACTTGTTTTTTGTTACGGCCTTTGCGTTCGAATTTAACAACGCCGTCAATTTTAGCGAATAATGTGTCATCGCCGCCGCGACCTACATTTTCACCAGGGTAGATTTTAGTTCCGCGTTGACGGAATAAAATTGATCCACCTGTTACAAATTGTCCGTCAGCACGTTTAGCGCCAAGACGTTTAGATTCAGAGTCACGTCCGTTTTTAGTAGAACTTACCCCTTTTTTCGATGCGAAGAATTGTAAGTTTAATTTTAACATCTGGATACACCTCACTTATAATTTAATTTTATATTATCGTGGTACTCGTCTTCAATAGTTTGAAGTGATACGAGCATTGCTTGCAAAATCAATTGCGCTTGTTCATCGTTTACGTTTACACTTCGGAGATGGAAATATCCTCCATCATCGTCATAATCTATGTCAGGTCTTTCAGATGTTAATCCGAGGATAGCATTGACACTTCCAAATAAAACCGCTGAAGCGCCCGCACAGACAATATCATGACCATACTCGCCATGTTCAGCATGACCATCCATGATGACATCTGTTACTTGACCCTCTTCATTAAACGAAACGTCTATCTTAATCATGATTAAGCGTTGATTGTGTCGATTGTTAATTTAGTGTATGGTTGACGATGGCCTTTTTTACGTTTATAGTCTTTACGACGTTTGTAAGTAAATACAGTGATTTTTTTACCGCGACCTTGTTTGTTAACTGTAGCTGTAACTGTTGCACCTTCAACTGTTGGCGCACCAACTTTGACTGCGTCTCCACCTACAAATAAAACTTTGTCGAAAGTAAAAGTGTCACCTTCGTTTACGTCTAATTTTTCAACGTAGATTTCTTGACCTTCTTCTACTTTAATTTGTTTACCGCCTGTTTCGATAATAGCAAACATACTTTGCACCTCCTATAAAATAAGTCACGCCATATATAGGTGATACGCTTGGTATACTTAAACCTATATTTGAGCGGTTGTATGTAGCTATAAACTACTCAACTGCTAAAGCTTACCATCCCTTGGCTTTCCTGTCAATTGGCAAATCTAATTTTTTGATTATTTTTTTGATCAGACCAAAAACAATAATCAATAGCAATAAATTTACAAATGCGGTTGGCAATAATCGGAACAATAAAAAGTCCCAAAGATTAAATCTGATTAATCCTAATAATCCATAAATGATTGCTTGATATATTTCAAAGAGGATTGTAAACAACCACACGCCAAGAAATACCATAGTATGATCTCGATAATATACTTTAAAGAAGAAATCCATCAAAATCACAAAAAGCAAATATCCGAATGTATTCAAACCATAAATTGTTCCATAATACAAATCTGTCGTTAATCCAAAAATAATGGCAAGCACAACTGCTATACTCGGCTTTTTATATATGGTAAGAATCAGTAGATACATCAACAACAAATGCGGAACAAAAATAATACCTCTTCCACCAATTTGCATTGGTATCACTAATGCAATTAATGAATCAAGATAGAACAACACAGCACCAATTAAAAAATAGTAAAATGCACGCATTATTCATCACCGCTTTCATCAGGAAGTGTTTTCGGATCGCGTTGTGCCACATAAACGTGATCTAAATCACTTAAATCTGCCGCTGTTTTTACTCTCACTTCTTTTGAAAGCCCATATTGATCATTTTCTACTTTAGTAACTTCACCAATATACAAATTGCTTGGTATTTGATTCGCTAAACCACTTGTCACAACTTTATCGCCTTTTGCGATTTTGTCTTTATTATCAATATCACTGATAACTAATTCATTTGTTTTTCTATCATAATGGTTAATCAACCCAAAGATATTTTTAGAATCATGTTGGATATTGACTGAAAGTTTACCATTACGAGATGAAGTTGAAAGCAAGTCTACTTGGGCAGAAAATTGATTAACTTTGACTACTCTGCCGACTAAACCTTCAGCTGTAATCACTGCTTGGTTTTGTTTAATTCCTGCTTTTTTCCCTTTGTCGATAATTGCCTTATTCATCCATTGATCTGGATTTCTAGCAATCACTGTTGCACTGAGAGGTTCATATTTAGAGATATCTTTAATATCCAATTCTTTACGGAACCCTTCGTTTTCCGCTTTTAATCTCTCATTTTCAGCCTCTAATTGTTTAATTTTATTTTTATCCTCTTTTGATGTTTTACCATTGAATAAACCGTCAATTGAACCTGTTACTATATGTAATGGATAAGATAGTACGCGTTGAGGAACGGACACGGTATCACCGACATATTGTTCCACAGGCGATTGGTGATGTGATCTGATCGATAACCCTATTAATGATATAAATAGAATCAGGGAACAGAAAATAACAATCAATTTGTTATTTTTAAAAAACTTGGACAACCTGAACACCTCTATTAACTCAATTTTTCATATCTCACTATATTTTATATTATTATACACCTTTGTTAAAGTGCCAACTGTACCTTGCAAAAAATACTTAAAAAAAGAGCATCAGCAATTCTTTTGAAATCGGCTGATGCCCCAAAATATCTCACACTATTTTAATTATAAAATCAGCTGTAAATGTTCTTGCATCGCATTTAAGTCTGAATCATTATTTCTTGTTGCTGTCTTCTTTTTCATCTTCTTTATAAAGTGTTTCTTCTTTTCTCCAGTTCTCAAACAGCTTTTGCGCTTTTGATTGTTCAGCAGCGTTTTTTCCATTTGTTTGTTTACTCATTAAAAAACACCAAACCTCTCTATCAATGATTCAACACAAGGGTAACGTAAGACTGTACAATTTTCAAGATAATGCTTTATAGAAACTGTTTCGTTTATTTAAAATAAGCTACAGGGTGCATTTGTATATTTTGCTGCATCGCTTGTAAATCCTGTTGCAGTTCAATTTCAGTCGCATAGATACGTAATTCATCAGAACCGAATTGATACATGATAAACTGATTGCCACGTTGTCCA
Organism: Staphylococcus simulans; assembly: GCF_003043455.1. Classification (GTDB taxonomy): domain Bacteria; phylum Bacillota; class Bacilli; order Staphylococcales; family Staphylococcaceae; genus Staphylococcus; species Staphylococcus simulans_A. The sequence continues at coordinate 14,998 of NZ_PZGG01000054.1, forward strand.
ATTAAATAGTTATCATTATACCCCATTCTGCTGAACCCGCTGACATCCATAAATTCTTGTTTATTGAGCATGTTAAAGATGTTCTTAGTCTGACTTGCAGGCATGTTGTTTAAAATATCATTTTTTTCTACGACATAACGTTGGCCTGGTTTAAAATCTTCAATTGGCACATTACCGCCTTGATAAGATGAATAGGTTGTTTTATTGCTAATAGGATTCCATTCTTGTTCTTTTAAAAACGGTGCATATTTTAACGCAAAGAAGACAATTACAATGATGCATCCGACAGCTATAATATTTTTAATTATGTTGAATAAAAAACGCATCTTCACACCGTCCCATACTTAATGATTTTATTGTACGCTTTTTTAAGGCAAATTTCATCAGACTAGAGAACGACACTCTTTTTAAATCCCAAGACTGATGCATTCAACATATATTTCAGTTACACTATATGAAAAGGAGTGGCAGCCATGTCAATTTTAACAATTATTTTACTCGTATTATTGATTGGTCTACTATTCAGAGTAGGCGTTTCACTACTACGTTTTATCATAAAAATTGCGATTTTTGCCTTATTGATTTATTTAGCTTATCAAGGCATTATGTGGATTTTAAATTACTTCCAAATGCATCCATTTTAATCAAAGTACATTTTTTCGTATTCCGATAACACTTATAGGATGTTATCGGTTTTTTTATTCATCAAAATAACCCGCTTCAACCAAACTCAAATATTTCGCATCTCCAATTATAATATGATCTAGTAATTCAATTCCAAGGACTCTGCCACATTCTTGCAATCGTTTCGTTGTATGAATATCTTCTTTTGAAGGTGTGACATCACCAGACGGATGATTATGAACCACAATAATCGCATTGCTCGACCACTTGATTGCTGCTTTAAAAACTTCCCTAGGATGTACAACAGAAGAATTTAAAGTACCTACAAAGATTACTTCATGTCTAATCACTATATTCTTAGAATTCAAAAATAATACTTCAAATTGTTCATGCGTTAAATGCATCATCCTAGATAAAAAATAATCCGCCGCATCTTGTGGTGAATTGATTTTCACTTTTTCTTTTTGATCTGGTGCATTCATACGTTCACCTAGTTCGAATGCCGCCTTTAAAATCACAGCTTTATACATACCGATGCCTTTAATCTCCATCAAGTCATTTAAAGATAGCAATTTCAAATCTTTCAATTTCGTGGTTAAATTCAATAAATCTTGTGCAACCTCGACACTTGACCGTCCTTTTCTGCCAGTATTAATCAATATAGCAAGCAGCTCAGACTCAGATAGTTGTTGAGCACCTTTGGCCAAAAGTTTTTCTCTTGGTTTATCACAATCAGGTA
>NZ_PZGG01000055.1 GCF_003043455.1 Staphylococcus simulans
TTCTATTTCCCTTCTTACTATTCTCTTCTTGTTTTACTAGCACTTTATTATTGAAAGAGTTATCAAAAGAAACAGAACGAGGAATAATATGATCAACTTCATAATGATATGGATTATTAAGTAAATCTTCTAATGGAATAGATTCCAATGAATACAAACATTTTCCTTCTTGCATATCATGCAGTTTAATCTTTTCAATTAAAAACTTAGCTTTTTCTTTACCAGTTTCCTTAATGATTTTTTCGATTCTTTCATTAGTCTGAGGGTTTCTTTTCTGCATTTCATTAATGAACTTTTGCGCCTCTTTAGAATTCTTTTCTCTTGCTAGCTCAATAATAATATCTTTTGGCAAACCGAATTTTTTAATGATGGCATTAATCACTTTGATAGATTGAATGAATGAACGTTTCACCACTGGTGATAAGATAAAATCGTCTACTAAAGATGTTGGTATTTCTTTTTGTTGGCTTAAATCCACTTTTTTCGGCACAAATTTCAAACGATTGAAAATGGTCATTTGGTTATCACTTGTGTGCCATAATTCATCTAATATTAAATTGATAGCTTTTAAGGAGAGACGATGTGTGCCGGTATAACCAGTTAAATTTGAAATTTGTTCGATTTCTTCTTGTGTCAATTTTGGTTCCAGTTCAGTTAATTCTTCTTGTATATCTTCTGCTGACTGATAAATCGTTAAAGTTTCAGCAATTTGATTGAGTAGATCAGCATTCTCCAGAATTTCTTTTCGAGGTGTAATACCTTTTATATCATGATAAATTTTAAAATTAGTGAATTCTGGTTTACCTGTACTCGTTACACGATAACCTTTAATATCTTCTTCATTCACAAGTATCTCTTTCGCAATTTGTTTGAGTGTCGGCTTTTTCTTTTGTTTAAAGACATTCTCAATGATCTGGAATTTCTCATAATACTCTAGTTTCTCATTCTCATCTCGTGCAATAATCAAGTTATTTAAATCATTTAGGGCATTGTATAAATCAGCATTATAAGCATATTTAACACTTCGTAATTCCTCAGGGAAATATGTACAATGTCCCATTAACATTTCATACCATTCTTTAATATCCTTCCATCCAAATGGACTACCTTCTCCTGGACCTTCATAGTATGTTCTTCTAGTTTCTAATAAGCTGATATATGTCTCTATGAAAGTTTCGTCAATTTTATGATGATTGCTTTGTATCTTTAATAACTGCTTCGCTTCTTTGATGTAATCAGATGTTTTGAAGCGATTAGCTGCACCTCTTACTCCGCCTTGTTCTTTTAATCGTTCTAATTGCAATTCCGCAACATATTTATCTTCCAAGGCTTTATTATTTCTTGCGATTTGTTCTTTAGTGGATAATTCATTGCCTGTATCTTCTTCCACATCATTTACATTATGTACACCTCTGCGCTTTGCTAAATGAAGCAATGCCACAGAAAATTCTTCATCACTCAATTTTTCATTTAGTCCTTTAACGCGAACTTCATATGGATTTATTCCACTTATTTCACTGTCTTCATTTAATAATTTATAATCAAACAACAATTTTTTCACTCTTTGTAATCTATGTCTACGACGTCTCTTAAGTCGTCTTGCCCCTCTTTTTGATCGTCGTCCTTCATTATTTTCTACATTAGCTTCTTTAAATAAACGAACACCTGCATCTATCACATCTCTTGTTTCATAATCAATAATTCCATAACCCACTGATGTAATTCCGATATCTAGCCCTAATATATAATTTCTATTCATATGACCCTCCTAAGATGTTTGAATTTTTTGATTTTTAATATTAAAAAAATCTCGCCAACAAGTTGACGAGATAAACACGGCATTTTGCCTTGTTTTAGTAGATTCTGTAATTTTAGGTATAAGTACAGCACATATACATTGTGCTATACCTAAATTATATTTTATCTAATATTGTAAGTCAACGCTTAAGATGTGTAAATTTTACACTGATCTTTGGATGCAATTCATCAAAAACCACTTCAGTTGTAACCACATTAGCTGCTAACACTTCTGCATCTTTCACAATGTCATTAATTTCAGTAAGAATTAATGCTAGCGCAACTAATGTTGTTAAAGCTTTAAAGGAGATTTTTTTAGTTGTAACTATCCCCTCTTATTTATTATTACGAATATGTAGCCAATACAAAACAACAAAACTGCTTTTCTACATAATACATTTAACAAACCTAACTCATACGAGGCTCTAACTTTCCTTTTTCTTTTATCTATAATTTTCACACTTCCGTCATACAATTTTCAAAATATGGCAAACATTTGTCCTTTCATCTATTTAAAAATCTGTAATAATATAACGTAGCTTTTATATAAAGCGAAATCATTACAATTTATATAGATAAAGAGGTAAACTATGAAACCCAACACATTTAATCCGATGCAGCGATTACACTTTTATGCTGCGGTCTTTATTACGCCTTTATTAATTACTTTGACTTTGTCAGGTATTGCTTATCTTTTCTTCCCTGAAGTTGAAAATCAATTGTATAAGCATGAGTTTTACGGTCAAAGCGAACATACAAAACAACAATCTATGACCGATGCGATTAAACAAATCGAAAAAGAACATCCTGGTTATACTATTAATAAAGTCAGTGTGATGGAATCACCTTATAATAACCGTATTACGATTGGTGATATGGATGGTAATTCTTACTATATTTTTCTAGACAATCATAATCAAATTGTCGATCAACAAAATGCGAAATACACCTATTCCAATATGGTCAGAAGTATACATAGTTCCCTTTCGACCGAGAATACTGCGATTAACTACTTAGTTGAATTAACCGCATGTTGGACTGTTTTTATGATATTATCTGGTATTTATATGTTAGTACGAAAAAAGTTATTAAAATCTAACAACAAAGTACTTAAATTCCAAAAATGGCATGCGATTATTGGGTTAATAATCGCTATTCCGATGTTAATCTTAGTTTTTACAGGTTTACCTTGGTCTGGCTTCATGGGTGCTAAAATCAACCAAATTTCAACAGCTTACCCACAATTAGGTCAAACTCAACTCGTCGCAAATCCACCTAAATCAGAAGCCAATGAAATTCCATGGGCTTTAAGACAAAAAGCAGCACCACAATCAGAAGGTGGCGGCCATCATGGCAGTATGGCGATGCCGATGACAAATATTCCTGGTCAATTATCTTTAGATAAAGTGATTCACAACGCTGAAAAGCAAGATTTAACACGTCCTTTTGCGATTGTTTATCCAACCAGTCCTGATGGTTCCTTTACGCTATCTAAAGCCAGCAATAGTGGTGTAACCGGCTTTGATGTTGCACCAGAAAAAGAAACCACACGCTATATGGATCAATATACAGGTAAACAATTAGGTAAAGTGAATTATCAAGATTACGGTATCCTAGCGAAATGGTTAACTTGGGGCATTCCGCTTCACGAAGGCCACCTCTTCGGTATGGCCAACAAAATCATTAACTTACTCGTATGTATTGCCTTTTTAGGCGGGATTTTCTTTGGCTTCATGTCTTGGTTTAAACGCTTAAAACACATGAAACAAGCTGAAATGCTGCCAAGACGTGTGAAAAAGCCGATGTCTATTTCACTTATAATCACTTTAATTATTCTAGGTGTTTTAATGCCTTTATTCGGCTTCTCACTTATTATCGTCTTTATGATAGAAGCACTCTTATACTTCAAAGGTAAACGAAATAAACAATTGAATTAGTTAGCAGAAACAAACAGCGCAACCCTGGGAGGCTGCGCTGTTTGTATGTATTTACATTGCTTATTTATAATGACGCCAAAAAGACGTAATATCTGCTTTATCCTCTATGTTGAATTGAATCATATCCTTTAATAAGTCATAGTCTATATCTTGTGTCCATTTAATGCGGAATAAGTTTTCTGTATACGTATAGCCATTTGCATCAAAACGTTCAATAAACGGCTTCATCCCTGCTGCTTCAGGATTAACAGAGAAATGTGCCTTCGCACGGCTGAACCCGATAATATATGTTCCATGATGCGTATACATCGGCTGATTCCACTTAATTACTTTCTCTAACTCAGGAAAGGTTTCGTCTACCCAGTTAAAAACAGTTGTTAAAATTTCCTTTTGTTTTGGATCTTCGATTTTATTTAAATACTCATTAAAATTTTCCATTGATTTCACCCTTTATTTCGACTTACTTCCATTATATGAGACCATTTTCAAAAGGGCTATGAATGAATCTCTAAATTTTCATTAAAAAAGCATGACAGTGTAAGTCTATTTACTGTCATGCTTAAAGTAACTATGCTAATTCATCTTCTACTTCACCATGTGAAGAAAGCAATCCAAATACATAGAATAAGACACCCATCGTTACGAGTGAAATAATTCCAGAAATCCATCCACCAGTTACGTCATGTAGTAAACCGATTAAGAATGGTCCGATTGCGGCGATAAAGTAACCGATTGATTGACCAAAGCCTGATAATGCGATACTGCCATCACTTGTACGTGCGCGGATTGAGAAGAATGTCATACATAAACTAAATCCAGAGCCCATACCAAAGCCGGCTAGAATCATACCGATAATCAATAGCGTAAATGATTGTGAGAAGAACAGTGCGAATCCGATAATAAAGAATGCGGACACGATTGTTACTAATAATTTTTGGTTCTTCATACGTGACGCTAAGATAGGGAAAATGAATGTCATCGGTACTTGTGCGAATTGGTTCAGCATCAATAAGTAACCTGCAGTTGAGGCATCTACGCCTCTATCTACTAAGATAGATGGTACCCACGCAACAACTGTGTAGAAAATCATTGATTGGAAGCCCATCATAAATGCGACCATCCATGCGAGTTTAGAACGGCTGATTTTAAATAACTTCTTCTCTTCTTTTGCTGCTTCTGCAAGCATGGCTTTCTCTTGTTTTGTACCTGACAACATTTGCGGCACCCATAAAATAATCGCAATAATCGCAAATACTAACCAGAAAGCTAACGATAGGCGATATGTACCCGCTTCAGATAACGGATAACTTAAGCCGCCGCCTAAACCTGCAGTAAAGTTCATCGTACCACTGTATAAACCTGTCATCAGACCGATTTGAAGTGGGAATTTCCATTTTACATAACTTGGCAGCACAACGTTACCAAAGGCAATACCGATACCTAATAACACTGTACCTATGATGAAAATTGGGAATCCGCCAGAAACACGTACGATTAACGCAATAATGACTAATATTGTAGATAAGAATACCGTCTTAGACATCGTTAAACGCGAAGATACTTTAGATACAAACGGTGATACAATACCGAAAATCAAGAGTGGGATTGTAGTTAAAATACCTGCCACACTGTTATTAATCGCTAGTGCATCTTTAATTTGATCAATAACCGGACCTACAGCTGTTAAAGGTGCACGTAATGTTGAAGCGACAAAGACCATCGCTAGAACAATCAACCACGAATCGCGCAATCTATGTTTTTGGAAGCGTTCATCCTGTACCATATGCTCACCCTTTCTTCATTTATTTAAGTTTATTTGAAAATAAAGAGAGAGGTAGGACAGAACCTAATCTCCCCACCTCATTGAATTAACTTTATTCTATGTCTTTCGTTTCATCAATGCAAGTACAGGTATAGAAGATTAACATACCTTACTATGCATCACGTCACTTATTTACTTAAAGTGATACGTGTACCTGCTTTACCTTCTAAAGCATCGACAGCATCTGCTAATGAGCAGATAATCGCTTCTTTACCTGTTTTCGCGAATTCAATCGCAGCTTGGATTTTCGGTAACATACTACCTGCTGGGAATTGACCTTCCGCAACATATTGTTCAGCTTCCTCAACTGAGATATTTTCTAATTTCGCTTCATTTTCTTTACCGTAGTTGATATAAACATTCGGTACGTCAGTTAACATAATGAACGTATCAGCGTTCACTTGTTCAGCTAATTTCAAGCCTGAACGGTCTTTATCAATAACCGCTTCTAAGCCGTGAATTTTACCGTTGTCGTCACGATATACTGGGATACCGCCACCACCAGATGAAATCACAACTGTGTCTGTCATTAAACGTTTAATCGCATCGACACCGTTGATGACCATTGGTTCAGGTGAAGGTACAACACGACGATAGCCACGGCCAGCATCTTCAACCATAGTGAAACCTTGTTCTTTTTCCATGCGTTTTGCTTCTTCTTCAGAGAAGAACACACCGATCGGTTTCGTTGGATTGTCGAAAGCCGGATCATCTTTGCTGACTTCGACCATTGTTAAAAATGACACAACATTTGAATCGATACCGCGTTGGTATAAACCATTTTTCAATGCACTTTCCATCATATAACCGATGAATCCTTGAGATTCAGCGTTACATACATCAATCGGCATTGGTGAAACTTGGTCTTTAGCCGCTTCGTTTTGAACGATGATGTTACCTACTTGCGGACCATTACCATGTGTCACAACAATTTTGTGTCCACTTTCTTTAATGTCGGCCATTTTGCTTGCCGCATTTTTTACGTTGTTATATTGATTTTCAAACGTTGTTTCTTGGCCAGGTTGTAAAATTGCGTTACCGCCAAGTGCTAAAACAACATATTTACCCATTCTTCTTTCACTCCTTCAATAAAGCTATAGACATACCATAAAGTGTGTCTTTACCTGATGATGAGCCTACTTGGAGAAGTTTTTCTAACGTCGACTTAGAGGCATCTTCCATCAAATCAGTTAATTTAGAACTAAAAACACGTTTAACCGCGTACTTTAAAAAGGTTTGGCTGACCAATGTTGTTAAAGGTTCATCAACCAGCTGTTCAATTTCTGTTAAATGCTGGGATTGAATAAACGGTCTAATAAAGTGAACAAACAACATTCCTACTAACATATCATCGCCTGATGGCGTCAAACCTTGTCCTCGACCTATTAAATAGCGTAATTCAGTCTTCGCATCACCATGTGGGTTTGACAATGCATCATAAATCGATTGCATTTTAGCAGGATTAAAATCCCCGTCAGCATATTCACTGAAATCAAATGCTTGGATGCTTTCCTTTAATTGATTCAAATGAACGTCTTTAAAATTTTGACTCGCTTTAAATGCATTCACATTGATATTAAGTTGTAAGTTGCGATCAAACGCTAAAGCGCGTGGATGTGCTTTTAACGTTTGACCCACCTCGATCGATTGTAGTAATCGGTCTCTGGTGTATGCATCAACTACAACTCCAAATGGAAACAAGCCATTTTCAGTGGTACCGATAAAGATGAGATTGTCATCTTTATCCACCACATTAAAACCTTTGTTAAAGCGGCTATGCACTTTAAGTTCTGTTGTGTGATTCAAGATTCTGCTTGCACTTGCGCCAATGGCTTGTGCTGAGAGAATCATCCATTAAATCCTAGTTTTTCAGCATAAGCTGTGATTGCTTTTTCGAAGCATTCGATTGGTGGTTGTACAGTACCTGCACCAATTTGACCGAAGCCGGCAATTTTGTGTGCAATACCAGTGTTGATGACTGGTGTGATACCTTTTTCAACAACTAAGCGAGCATCGATACCTAAGCAAGCACCTTTGAAGTCCCAAGTCGGGATAGAGAAGTTAGGGTTCTCACCGATACAAATTTCAGTCATTTCGTCTGAAGTTGCTAAGGCATCTGCAAAGCCGCCGCTACCTACGAAACGTGTAACTGCAGGTGCTGCGATCATTGCCATACCACCGACACCGATTGTTTCAGTAATTGCTGAGTCACCGATATCAGGGTTAGCATCGTCTGAAGAATAACCTGTGAAATATAAACCTTGTGGTGTATTTACAGGTGCTGTGAACCATTCGTCACCCATACCAGCGATACGGATACCGAAGTTTTCACCGTTACGGCACATTGCTGTAACGATTGTACCGTGTTGGATTTCACGTGCAGCATCCATCATTGCTTTACCTGTTGCCATCGCAACGTTTAAGAAGAATTGGTCAGTGTCTGCTAAGAACTGAATTACTTCTGTACGTTTTTCAGGTTCAACATCTTCTAATTCAGAGATGATTGGCGCAACTTCTTTTAAGAATGCTAATGAAGCTGCAATGTTACGTTGGTGGAATTCGTCACCCATTGCGATTGCTTTCGCAATTAATACGTTAACGTTTAAGCCGTCTTCCATTTGACGTACAGCTTTACCTAATACTGGACCTAATACGTCTTTCATCCAGTGTAGACGATTTACAACTGTTTCATTGTAAGCACCGAAACGTAATACCGCGCCGATACCTTCGTTCATTTGGCAATAAGCTTCATTGCCGCTTTCTCTGTTTTCAACAACCAATACAGGCATGTTCATTGAAGTAATACCGCCCATTGGTCCTACTGCGTTTACGTGATGACAAGGAATGAATTCGATTTTATCATTTTCTAATAATTCACGTGCAGCATCTTCGTCTTTTGCCCATCCTTCGAATAGGATTGCACCGATACATGCACCTTTCATTGGATCAGTCATGTTTTCATATTTAATCGGTGGACCAGCATGTAGTAAAACACGCTCTTTCAATTCAGGAATTTTATCTTTCGCAGGTACCACGTCAACTAGGAATGGTGCTGCTGCGATCATTTTATCTATGACAGCTTGGTTTGCTTCATCAATTGTTTGGTAACCCATTATACAGACTCTCCTTCATAGTTGTTTAAGAATTGTAATACTTTCATTAGTTTTTCGTCTCCGCCAGCAACTGGTCTCCAGTTGAATTGAACAACATCTGCGCCGCTTTCATCAATTGCAGTCGCAAAGCTTTTTAGTCCAACGTTGATAACACTTGGTGTTGTGTTGATTAATTGAAGAATCTTATCATCTACTGATAAGTCAACTGGTGTTGCTTCGAATGACTCTTCTTTCAATTCAGGTTGTTCAGCTTTATGACCTGTTAATTCGATTGCTGAACGTACCATTTGATCGTTTGTTTCGCAGATTTGTGCACCTGCTTCTTCTAATGTTTTGATTTGTTGTTCATAGCTTTGTGGATCGTGGTCAGTACCAACTACTGTTGCTAATACTGCAATGTCACGACCATTTGCTTTTGCTTCGCTGATGATGTCTTCGATAGCTGGTGCTAATTGACCTGCCATATCATCATGGCTGCCGTAACCGATTACGTTGTCTAACATAATCACTGCAGTGCTTTCATCATTTGCTGCTTCTTGTAATTTTTCGATACGTTTACCTGGGTCGATCATTGGGTGAGGACGACCTTGTGTATACATGTCATCACCTAAGTCAATGATTTCATGGTTGCCAGCTTTGTAAGTGAAACCTTCTGTAGTTTCATCTTTTAAGCCGTCGAACGCATCTTTAACAAGCATTGCTGCTTCACTTGCTAATGTACCACCTGAGTAGTAACCTTTGATGCCGTCTTGGCCATCTTTCAATGAAGCTTTGATTTCTTTAGTTGCTGGTTTGAATTCAGGTTTTTCACCATTAGAAAGTTGAACTGATACACGTGCAGCTTCTTCTAGTGTATATGCATGATAAATGTTTGCTTCAGTGTATTCTGGTTTGTGACCTAAGAATAATGTCACAACTGGTTTGTCGATATTACGAAGCAAGTTCAATACTTTTTCTTCTACTTCTTTAGCTGGTGGTTTTGAAACAACTGTAATCACTTTAACAGCTGGATCTTGTGCTAACGCTTTGATACTGTCCATCATTGTGATAGCACCGACTTCTGTTGACAAGTCACGGCCGCCTGTACCGATTGCGTTAGTTACACCTTTACCTTCACGGTCAACAATTGTAGTGATTTCTTGGATACCAGTACCTGATGCACCTACGATACCAATGTCACCTTTGTTCACGATGTTTGTGAAAGCTAATGGTAATGAATGGATAATACCTGTACCACAGTCAGGACCCATTACAAGTAATCCTTTGTCATGTGCCATTTCTTTCAAACGTACTTCGTCATCTTTAGGTACGTTGTCACTGAACATGAACACATGCAAGTTATTTCTAAGTGCTGTTTCAGCTTCCATAGCCGCATATTGACCAGGAACTGAAATCAATGCAAGGTTTGGATTGTTCGCTTTATCTAACGCTTGGTTCCAGTTAGAAACTTCTTGTGTTGATTCAGCTTTATCATCTTCTGCTTTACCTTTTAACTCGTCTTCAACTTGTTGATTCACTTCATCAACCATTGATTCATCATCTGTATCGATCATGATAACAATATCGTTTGGTTTTGCTTCATCTAGTTCAGGTGAATCGAAGCCTGAAGCTCTGAAGATGTCTTTGTTTGCGGGTGTACCCATCATAATTGATACTTTATTCACGCCGTCCATTGCTGATAATTTGTTTGATAACAACATCAATACAATAGAGTCTTGATACGTATTCTCTTTAATGATTGTATATAACATAATAGTCCTCCATTATTATTCTGCAAATCTGTTTTTACCGTGATAACGGTCGTAATGCACATCATCTGACTTCAAGTAGTCATAGATGTCATCTACAATTTCAATACCATCTTTGTCATAGCGTTCACTACGTAAACGTCCACGTTCACCTGGGTAGTAAACTTCGCCATAACCTTTCGCAGCTGGTTGTGCTTTCAACTCATCAATCATCGTTGAAAGTTGTTGTTTGAACTGTTTAGGATCAGTGAAGTAAGCCGGATTAATTACCACATGTAATTGGCCTAAATCTCTGCCTTTTGTTAAATCTTTGTACATTGATGACACGTGACCGCCGAATGGTAAACCAAGCAAGCTGCCTGATAAGATATCTACCATCATCATTAAGCCATAGCCTTTAGGACCTGCGACAGGTACTAAAGCGTGTACCGCTCTTGAATCTGTAGTAGGTTCACCGTTTTCATCTACTGCCCATGTATCTGGGATAGATTGGCCTTTTGAACGTGCATCTAATACTTTGCCCCATGCTTGTACAGTTGTCGCCATATCAAATGTAATCACACGATCATCATTTGTCGGTGCACTGAAAGCAATCGGGTTTGTACCGAAATATGGTTCAGTTCCGCCGAATGGTACAACCATCGGGTCAGATTGGCACATACTGATGCCGACCATATCTTGGTCTGCTGCCATTTCAACGAAATAGCCTAGTGCGCCACTGTGGCTGATATTTTTCACGCCAACCACGGCAATACCATTTTCTTTCGCCATGTCAATCGCTTTGTCCATCGCTTGTTTTGCTGCTTGGTGTCCTGGGCCATTGTCGCCGTGGAACACTGCAGAAGATGGACCTGTTTGTTCAAACTCGTAATTCGGATGAGTATTAATACCACCCTTGGCAATACGTTCTGCGTAATATTCAACACGTACTGCACCATGAGAATGAATACCGCGATGGTCTGCGAATGTTAAAACATCTGAGACGTCAGCAGCTGCATCTTCTTGCAAACCTGCTTTCATCAATTTATTTTTCATTAACTCATAAAGTTCTTTTTTTGTAACACGCATCACTAAAACCCTCCTGACTTTTTTGAAGATTCTTGCAATTCTTTAGTCTACAAAACTAAATAAAGAGCGATGCCGGTGCAATGACCAGCACCGCTCATTCAATTGAATTAGTAAACTTGTTCTGACTTCATGTAGTCATAGATAGATTGCGGAATTGGAATACCTGTTTCTTCGTATTTTGCTTCCACATCTTCTTGAATTTCACCTGGATAGTAGACTTGGTCAAAGCCTTTCGCAGGATCAATATCATGAAGTTCTTGAACCATTTGTTCCATTTGTGATAAGAATTGCTCCTCGTCACCGAAGTAACTTGGGTTAATCACTAAATGGAATTGGCCGAGACGACGGTACGCACTGTAATCTTCATACATTGAAGACACATGCTGACCAAATGGTAAGCCAAGCAAGCTGCCTGATAGAATATCTACCATCATCATTAAGCCGTAACCTTTCGGTCCAGCTGCTGGCAACAATGCGCTGACTTTATAAGGGTCTGTCGTCGGTTCACCTTTATCATCCACCGCCCAAGTATCTGGGATTGAATGATGTTTTGAACGTGCGTCTAAAATTTTACCCCACGCTTGTACAGTTGTAGCCATATCAAAGACAATAGGCTTGCCATCTTTACGAGGTGCACCAAATGCAATCGGGTTCGTACCGAAGTAAGGTTTTGTACCTCCGAATGGTACAACCATCGGATCTGATTGGCAGACACTTAATGACACTAAACCGTGTTTACCAGCCATTTGTGTGTAGTAACCAATCGCACCGCTGTGTCCCATTTCTTTGACACCTACAGCAGCAATACCATTTTCTTTCGCCATTTGAATCGCTTCTTCCATCGCATGGTAAGCTGCGTAATGGCCGACTGTATTATCTGCGTGATAAATACCTGTAGATTTGCCTGTTTTTTCAAATTTAATTTCTGGTTCTAAGTTGAATCCGCCTTTTGCTGTACGTTCTGCATAGTAGCGCAAGCGAACGGCACCATGAGAATGGATACCGCGCGCATCTGCGAATACCATCAGCTCAGCGACTTTATCTGCATACTTGTCAGGCATGCCTGCAAGCATAAGCTTTTCTTTAAATAATTGGCGTAACTCATCATAGCCAACATAAACTAAATTCTCTTCACTCATGATTTAGAAACCCTCTCTTATAGTTCGATGTCACGGTTAGCATCTTTAGAGTAGATATATGCGAATGGTTCTTCTAATCCGATAGCATAAGTTGCTTGTGGTGCATAAGCGCCCATGAAGATATAGTCACCTTTGTCTACTGGTAACCATTCATTGTCTAGGTTGTACATACCGCGGCCGCTTAATACGTAAGCACCGTGTTCTTGTACGTGTGTTTCAACATAACCATGTGAAGCACCTGGTTCGAATGATAAGATGTGAATGTTCATATCATATGCGATATCTTTTGGTAATAAGTCTTGAACTAATACTTCTTTCATACCTTCATATGGTTCAGCTTTGATATCATTTACGTTGCCTGTCACAACTTCTGGTTTGTGACCTTCAAGTGGTTGGTAACGTTTTTTGTATAAGAATACACGGCTGTCTTCGTTATTGTTGTTGTTTTCGAATTTCATTACTTGATCAGCTGGTACGTATAAGTAGCCACCTTGTGATAATTCGTATTTTTCATCGCCAGCATACGCATTGATGTTTCCGTATACAACATAGATGAATGTTTGGATTCCGTCTCCGCCGAATCCTTGTGTGTTGCCGCCTTGGTCTTTCAATGTTACTAGGTAGTCAACGAAACGTGCACCTAAACGTGGTGAACCTAAAATAGTAACGTCGCAATCTTCGAATCCTGGTACCACGTTATTTACTAAACCGTCTGGAACGATAACTGCGTAATTGTCTTTTTTGATAACTGCTCTTGTTTCTAATAAACCTTCTCTATAACCTTGATTGTGATTTAAGTAACCCATTATTAAAAACTCCTTTACATTAATTATTCTTTGTAAGCTAATTCATATAAAACGTCTTTTAATACTTCGATTCCTTTTACTAAGTCTTCGATGTTCGTTTCTTCTTCAACGTTATGACTGATGCCGTTGATAGATGGTGTGAACAACATTGCTGTCGGCACAAATTTCGCAAAGATTTGCGAATCGTGTCCGGCACCTGATGCCATGACTTTATATTGTTCTTTACCCACTATTTGGTCAGCTGATTGTTCGATTCTATCTACTAAACCTTTGTCCATTAAAACCGGGGCTTCGTCCATCCATAAATCAATGTCGTAATCTAAGCCTTCTGACTCAGATACTGATTTGATTGTTTCTGTGATTTCGTCAGCGAATTGATTTAATGCGTCTTGATCAATATGACGTGTATCAATACTGAAGACAATTTCACCTGGGACTACGTTAACTGTGTTCGGTACAGGATCAACACGACCGAAAGTCAGTACTAACGGATCGCCGATTTCTCTAGCGCGTTGTGTTAATTTAGAAGCAATCTCACTAAATCCTACAACTGCGTCTTTTCTTAAGCCCATCGGTGTTGTACCTGCGTGGTTCGCTTCACCTTTCAATGTAACTGTGTAGCGTTTTTGACCGACGATACCATTGACTACACCAATTGCTTTGTTTTCAGTTTCAAGCACTTTCCCCTGCTCGATATGCACTTCAACAAAGGCTTTGATGTCATCGTGGTTTTGGTCTTGTTTTCTGTAGTCAAAGCCAGAGTCTCTCATCGCATCTTCAAAACGCACACCTTCTGCGTCTGCAATCTCTTCAACTTCTGATTTGTCTACAAGATTGAAGTAGTTTTTACTGCCCCAGAATGCGAATGGGAAACGACTGCCTTCTTCTTCAGCTAAGGCAAGCACTTCTAAAGAACGAAGGGGTTGGCCATGTTCTTCTTTAAGTGCTTTCATTGCTGTCACAGCAGCTAAGATTCCGAATTGACCGTCTAAATGACCGCCTTCAACGACTGTGTCAATATGAGAACCTGAAACAATTTTTTCATCTGGATATTTACTGCCTTCCAAACGACCTGTTAAGTTGCCGACGTCGTCGAAAGTTGCGTCAAATCCAGCTGATTCTAATGTTTCTTTTAAAGCATGCACGGCTTGCTGCCATTCATCAGAATAAAGCAAGCGTGTAATTCCTCCGCCAATCAAACCGCCGTATGCGGTAAATTGCTTATCTAAAGCTTCAAAAGAGGAACGGATGTTCATATTCAACAACTCCTTTTCATCTCACCATCTATTATAAATGTTTACTTTTGTTACTACATCTACAATTCCGACAATTAACATCCTCGTATTTATTCATTTTGTACAAATACGATAGATATAAGGTTTGGGATAATTATTTTGGGTAATTATGAACGAATTCAATCAATCTAACATAATCAAAGGAGGTTCTTTTGTTGTCAGAAACAAAACACATCACAACCCAAGACCAATTTCAATTAACGCAACTCATTACACCCGCTCAAAATGAACCTAAAGGTATCATTCTTTACTTTCATGGCGGCGGACTGATTTTCGGTCAACCTGATGATTTACCGCAAGCATACGTTGATTTATTGACTGAAGATTTCACAATGATTTCAGCTGACTATCGTTTAGCACCTGAAAGCAACATCGATACGATTATCAATGATGCCTTAACACAATTCGACGACGTCAAAGCCAATCATACAGATTTGCCAATTTTCTTATTCGGTCGTTCAGCAGGTGCGTTTTTATCTTTAATCGTCGCTTCTAAACGTGAAGTACAAGGTATCTTAGATTTCTATGGCTATAGTCGTTTCCACGTACCGCAATTCTTACGTGCAAATCCACAATACAAAGCCATGTCCCAACAAATCACGCCAGAACTTTTGAATAATATGATTCAAACAGAACCTTTAACACAAGGTGATTTGCAGACACGTTATCTCATTTACCTTTATGCACGTGGGCAAAACGAATGGTTGAAGCTATTAGGTATTCAACAATCTACAGATGCAGCCTATAATATTGCACCTAAAACACTAAAAACCTTCCCACCGACGTTTATTGTGCATGGTAAACAAGATCCAGATGTGCCGTTCGGCGAAGCGCAACATTTAGACCGCAACATTCCAGAAACAAAATTCATCGCATTTGATAATAAAGACCACGATTTCGATCGTGAAGTCAATGACTTTAATTTAGATATCTATCAACAAGCTAAAGCTTTCTTATTAAAT
Source organism: Staphylococcus simulans (assembly GCF_003043455.1). GTDB lineage: Bacteria > Bacillota > Bacilli > Staphylococcales > Staphylococcaceae > Staphylococcus > Staphylococcus simulans_A. The sequence goes on from NZ_PZGG01000055.1 coordinate 15,688, forward strand.
CTTGTTTAAATGTGACAAAAGGGGCTGGGACATAAATCCAGTCTCAAATAAAAGCCGAGGAGAATCTTTAATGATTTTCCTCGGCTTTTTATATAAAATACTCATATTATTTCAAAAAAATAAAGCCCTCACGTATAATTAGAGAATA
>NZ_PZGG01000056.1 GCF_003043455.1 Staphylococcus simulans
ACAATATATCCATAATTAATTATAATATATACTATTGATGTAAAGTAACACTTATATTTAACCTGATTCTCAGGTATTTATAGAATTTAAGTTGAAATTGTTGTAAGATATTTCATATATTGAAAATGATAGGTTTAGTTTATATTGCTATTGTAGCATAAGCTAAATCGCTATTTTTTTCGATTTTTTTGCAGGGGTATAGGAGGAATTAAATATGACAGCAACAAGACCGTTCAAAGGTGACAACAAATTGTTGTTAGGTATCATTCTTGGGGTTATCACATTCTGGCTGTTTGCACAGTCTGTATTGAACGTGGTACCAACACTTCAAGAATCCTTTAGTACGAATGCAGGAACAATCAATATTGCGGTCAGCTTGACTGCGTTATTCTCTGGTTTATTCGTTGTGGGGGCCGGAAGTATCGCAGATAAAATCGGGCGTGTCAAGATGACATATATTGGATTAATCCTCAGTGTCGTGGGCTCACTGTTGATTATTGTTTCCAATTTACCAGCATTATTGATTATCGGCCGAATTATTCAAGGCTTTTCTGCTGCTTGTATTATGCCTGCTACTTTAGCCATTGTTAATGAATATTACCAAGGCAAAGATAGACAAAGAGCATTAAGTTATTGGTCAATCGGTTCATGGGGTGGTTCAGGTATTACGTCATACTTTGGCGGATTAATGGCCACATTCGTAGGTTGGCGTTGGATTTTTATCGTATCTATTATTGTCGCAGTGTTAGCGATGATTTTAATACGACACACACCTGAAACAAAAGCTTCTCGAGATAGTGATGTTCGTAATCACAAATTTGATGTTGTAGGTTTAATAGTTTTAGCGATTATGATGTTAAGTTTAAACGTAATTATCACACAAACATCTCACTTCGGTTTTTTATCACCACTGATTTTAAGCTTAACTGTTGTGTTTATAGTCTCAGTCATTTTCTTCTTAATTTATGAGAAGAAGTTACAAAATCCATTAATTGACTTTGGCTTATTTAAACACAAAGGCTACTCTGGGGCAGTGATTTCAAACTTCGCGTTGAACGCTGTAGCCGGAACTTTAATTGTCGCAAATACGTATTTCCAACAAGGACTCGGGTTTACATCTAACCAGTCAGGTATGATGAGTATCACTTACTTAGTTACTGTACTTGTGATGATCCGTGTCGGAGAAAAGATCATGCAGAAACTTGGGGCCAAACGTCCGATGCTTTACGGTTCATTACTGAACGCAGCAGGGATGTTGTTAATCGCTTTAACATTCTTACCGACAGGCATCTATGTCGTATCTAGTGTAATCGGCTATCTGCTATTCGGTTTAGGTCTAGGTATGTATGCGACACCATCAACAGATACTGCAGTAACAAGTGCACCAGACAATAAAGTCGGCACTGCATCAGGTATCTATAAAATGGCATCATCACTGGGTAACGCATTTGGTATTGCGATTTCTGGTACGATTTATGCCGTTGTATCTGAGAGTGTCAACTTGCAAGTAGGCGCAATGGCAGGTATCGGCTTTAATATCTTATTAGGGCTTATCGCATTTGTTACAGTATTGTTCTTAGTCCCAAAATCACAAGGCGAAACTTATTAATAAAAAAATGTTCCACGCAGAAAAAAATAATAACGAGAAACGTATGACAACAGAATAGAAATGAAAAGAAGGAGCAGTACTTGTTGTTTAGTTTATGAGGGAAACTAAACAACGAGAACTGCTCTTTTATTATATTTAATCTTAGTGAGTTTTATTTTTGAGATTGTTTCGTTCTAAGTAAGAAACAACTGTTGAAATAAAGGATACTGAGTATCAATGTCAATATACTGCCGATACCTATAAGTATGACGACAGGCGGAAGGATGCTGAAAGCAATAGACCAACTAGCGTCTTTTAGTAACCAAGAAGGCATGATCCAAAGGCTATAAAGCAAGCCGATGATGATAAGTACCGTAACACTTATTGATAGTTTATTTAAGATACTTGATGTGTCATTCAGATGTTTACGTTGCTTGAGAAGATAACTATTTCTGATACAAGCTGCACATAAAACAGTGAACATTATAAGCATCCACCATAGAGTTATGGTTAATAATACAAGATGATCAGTAGTCGCTTGATGCAATGCTGTAAAATTTTGGTAATGTTCGATTTGATAGAGTAATGTTTGTGCTAAATCAGGTAAACCTGGTGCATTAAGATTCGCTAAAACAATAACCGCATTTTGCTGTTTAGTATCTAAAATAATCATTGATGAATAATTAGGTAATGTACCAGGGTGTAAGATATGATTTGAGTACTGATCAATAAACCAGCCAGCACCATAGCCGTTCATATGTGCTTTATCAGGCACATCTGTCAACAAAGTATGTGATTGTTTGATTAAAGCTTGATTTGAGGCGGATGGCTGTAAGTTCATTTTGACAAAAGGTATCAAATCAGTCGTACTGCTGATTAAGTAGGCGGCAGGTGTATCTCCGCGGAAATAATCAGGGTCCTCCGCTTCAACTTTTCCTCTTTCTAATACATAGCCTTGTGCTTTTTCGGCTTGCTTCTGATTAGTTTTAAAGAATGCGTGATTCATTTGAAGCGGTTTAAGAAAATGTGTATGCATATAATCTTCATAAGGAGTCTCTGCCACTTCTTGTATGACCAACCCTAAGATATTGTAGTTCATATTGGCATAGTTGAATGTGTCACCAGGTTTACTTCTTAATGGCTCGTGGTTCAGACTTTCTACACGCCCCTTTAAGTTATCTTTCTTTGTCGGCACTTCACCTTCTTGGTCTGGTGACATTTGATCGTCAATACCGCTCGTTTGGGCCAACAACATTTTCAAAGTAATATCTTGTTCTCGTCCTTGATAAGTTAAATGAAGCCAAGGTAAATAGTCAGTAACAGGCGCATTTAATTTAACTTTACCTTGCTTAGCAAGTTCTAATATAGCTAAACCTGTGAAAGCTTTCGTATTTGATGCGATTTCATAACGTGTCTGTGCATCAGCTGATGTATGGTGTTTGAGATTGGCATAGCCGTATCCTTTATTTAAAGCAACTTCATTATGTTTAATAAGTGCAACGCTTAGCCCAGGTATTTGATCATTGTGCATAGTTTGTTCAATGCGATGATCGACCAGCTGAGCTAATGTCTGATGCTTAAAATGTTTTACTGAATACTGCGTATAAGACCATACTAAGCAATAACTCATACCTAAAAATAATATAAAGCTGATAACTAAAAGTAATAAGTAAGGGGAAGTAGATTTTGTTTTCACAATGCGTGTGCTCCTGATAGTTTAGTTTTCATTATTATAGCACGTGTTTAATTCATATGAGGGATAAGAAATATTTGTGAACTGCCTATAAAAATGCATGTAAAATGTGAAAGTTCTATGTAAATTAAATAAATTGACTGTACATTTCTAAAAAATAGGAGTATGTTTTTGCCATTCAAAATATGAAATAGTCTAGAGGTCCTTAGATATGAATATAAAACAAATAAAACACATATTGATCGGAACACCTAAACGTAACAGGGAGTTATCGAGTGAAAAAATCAGTAAAGTCAAAGCTTTAGCTATTCTATCATCAGATGCGTTATCGTCTGTTGCTTATGGTCCAGAACAAATTTTATTAACTTTGACTGCGCTCAGTGTTTTGGCAGCATGGTATACGTTGCCGATAACAGCTGGTATTTTAGTGCTATTAGTCGCTTTAGTTTTGTCATATAGACAAGTGATATATGCCTATCCTCATGGGAGGCGGCGCATATACTGTTACGAAATATAATTTAGGAGAAAAGTTATCGTTATTGGCTGGCGGCGCACTGTTGGTAGATTATACATTAACTGTCGCAGTGAGTATTTCTTCAGGCGCAGATGCCTTTATTGCCGCATTTCCTGCTTTATATCACCATAAAGTATTGATAGCTTGTCTGCTTGTCATCATTATTTTGATTTTGAATTTAAGAGGTGTAACAGATTCAGCGACAGTGTTATCTTTTCCAGTCTACCTATTTATTTTCGGCATGTTGATGTTGATTGGATATGGTGCATTTAAAGTGGTAACCGGACAAACAACACCAGAAGTTCATGCGTCCGTTGGCACTGCAGTACCTGGAGTAACATTATTTTTATTGCTGCGTGCCTTTTCTTCAGGAGCATCATCTTTAACAGGTATTGAGGCGATTTCTAATGCGGTAATGGACTTTAAAGATCCAGCACCAAAAAATGCGGTTAAAACGTTGATTGCGATGGGGACTATTCTCGCAATTATGTTAGTAGGCATTGTGGGATTGTCGTATTGGTATGGTATTGTACCGAAACTTCAAACAACAGTACTTTCACAACTTGCGGCCCATGTATTCGGTCAAAACTTTGCATTTTACTTCATTCAAGCATCAACAGTATGTATTTTGATTTTAGCTGCGAATACAGGTTTCACAGCATTTCCATTGCTTGCGGCGAATATGGCACAAGATAAATATATGCCGCACATGTTTACTGTCAGAGGTGACCGCTTAGGTTACTCTAACTCTATGATTATCTTAGGCAGTGTTGCGATTGTATTGATTATGTTATTTAAAGGAAGAACAGAAAGTTTAATCCCTTTATATGCGACCGGTGTATTCATTCCATTTACACTTGCACAATATGGTATGGTTGTGAAGTGGGTGAGAGAGCGTCCAAAAGGCTGGTTCTTTAAATTAATCGCTAACGCAATCGGAGGTACTATTACGTTCGTAGTCTTTATGATTTTTCTGATCACAAAGTTCTCGCAAGTATGGCCGATATTAATATTTTTACCGTTAGTTGTGATGGGATTATTACGTATTCGTACGCACTATCGAAATATTGCTGAAGAGTTGCGGACAGACAATTTCTTTAAAGCGATGCGCCATGTTGATAAAAACTTAGCATTGATTCCAGTCAGTTCGGTTTCTTCTATTGTAGATAAATCCATTGCGTATGCCAAAATGACTTCTGACCATATTATTGCGGTACATGTATCTTTTGATGCGCATCAAGACCAAAAGATGTTGGAAAAATGGCAAGAGCGTTATCCAAATATTCGTTTAGTTATGTTGCATTCTCAATATCGCAGTGTCGTTAAACCATTAGCACGTTTTATTGATAGAATCCGTAGTAAAGCTGAAAATGATCGTTTTGTGATTACAGTTATTGTGCCTCAGTTTATCACTAATAAAACGTGGCAGAACTTACTGCATAACCAGACAGGTATTTTATTAAGATGGACATTGTTTTATCAAAAAAATTGCATCTTAGCGATGATTCCATTGAAATTGAAGAAATAAGTAAATGAGGATATTGTTTATAAATAAAAGAAACGTCAAAAGTTTGTTGAATATCAAAAGAAAGCCAAGAATACTGAGATTCTTGGCTTTTTCATACGCTTATTCTTTTGTTTCACGCATTTTTGCGACATTCGCATGTGCGTTATTTTTATATTTTTGATAGAAGATAATGACGATAATAAACCAAATCGGTGATACCAATAATGCGTTTCTTGTTTCTTCTGTAAAGAATAACAATACATATGCGAACAAGAAGAAGAGTAACACGACAATACCGGCATATGGACCACCTGGTAATTTAAAGTCATTTGTTTTATGTTCCTGCTTATTCTTAAAGGCATAAATAATGTACGAGATGATAATCAATGTCCAAACGAATAAGTAAAGTACGGTTGAAAGTGTTGTGACATAGATAAACAACTGTACTGCATTAGGGAAAATATAATTCAATAACGCCGCAAATAGTAATAAGATTGATGAAATCAACATCGAAATATGCGGTACACCACGATGATTGACTTTTCCTAATGCTTTAGGGCCTAAGCCTTGTTCAGCTAAGCCGAATAAAATACGACTGTTTGAATAAATACCACTGTTGGTTGCTGAAGCAGCGGCAGTAATGACTACAAAGTTGACAAGACTAGCAGCAAACGGAATACCGATTAAACCGAAAACTTTAACAAATGGACTTGAGTTTTCACTTAAAGTATTCCAAGGTACTACAGATGTGATAATGATTAATGAACCGACATAGAATAATAAAATACGAATCGGTACATTATTAATGGCTTTCGGAATCGTGTTGGCACGATCTTTCGTTTCACCGGCAGTCACACCAATCAATTCAATTCCGATAAATGAATAGATGGCCATTTGGAAAGCCATTAAGAAACCGAAAGCACCGTTAGGGAATAATCCGCCATGACTGACTAAATTTGAAAAACTTGCAGTACCGTGCTCAGTTTTAACTGACATAAAAATTAATACAAGTCCTACTACAATCAATGCGATGATGGTCACAATCTTAATCAAAGCAAACCAGAATTCTAGTTCACCAAATAACTTTGCGCCCAGCAAGTTGAATGAAATTAAGATTAATACCACAAACAGCACTGATATCCAGTTAGGAACATCAGGCAGCCAATATGCGATATACTGACCAATGGCTGTTAAGTCAGACATACTTGATGCAATCCAACAAAACCAGTAAGTCCATCCAATCACAAAACCGCCGAAAGGTCCTAGATACTCATTTGCGATATCTACAAATGAATTAAAACGTGTGTTGCTTAAAAGTAACTCTCCAAGTCCGCGCATAAACGCAAATAAAAACATACCAATGATGATATAAGCGATGAAAATACTCGGACCTGTTAATTTAATCGTTTGGCCAGATCCTAAAAAGAGACCTGTACCAATTGCCCCACCAATCGCTATTAACTGTATATGCCTATTGCTGAGGTCTTTTTGTAATTTCTGTCCCAAAATTTTTACACCCTTTCGGATTTGTATATGACAAAGGGGTTGACGTTAAATGATGTTAATAATGATATAAAAAATTTCGGGACATTGCAATTGTTAATGTATAAATATAAAAAACTTTTATGAAGTACATAATTTAAAACTATCAAATATTTTGTTATTTTTCAGTTGAGTTGGGTAAGGATGCTTCAAATACTTTCTGTAGCTTCTGACGCATGATATAGACATAGGCGTCCAGCTGAATCATAGCTTTGACGCATTTTATCTTTTGGAATTTGAATCACTTGATAACGTGATGGTATTAAGGCTGGTACATAGAGTTTACGTCCAAATTGTGCCCATAATGGATCAATATAAAAATAGTTGTTTTGATCGTATCCGATTAATAAAGTGATATGAATATTTGAGACCCATTCTTTATGTGTGTCGTCTACTCTGAATGTTCGGCGATGCGGTTTTTGACCTAGCACGGTATGATAAATCAACACAGGTTGGCCAGCATCGATAATACGTTCAAGCTCAGCCAATGATTTGCCAGTGCCATCTTTAATACGTGTATCATATTGTTTTAAATAGGGAACAAAGGCATTTGGGAAAATCGTTTGATGTGCACCTGGTTTAATCATTAAGAAATGACCGACATAACCTTTATTTGGATTGCTTGGATGTGTCGGCCAACGTTTCATCAATGAAATCGGGTGGACAAAAATATGATTATAATCCAGCAACATAGATGCGGCAGTGCCTTCACAGCCCATGACCATTGGAATAGGAGAGAGCTGACTTTTTGGTTTAACATTTAGTATTTTCTTCATTTTTGATAACTCCCCATCGTTCATCGTTACTTTAATTATAAAAGTTGCATATGACAGAGTATATTACTTTGTCTCAAAAAATATAAAAAAGAGCGAGACCGTTGTCTCACTCTTATATGTGTTATTTAACTTGAATTAATTTGTGTAACCAAATGTTTAAGGCGATGACTAATACACTAGTGATTAAGATAATCACGATAAATGGACCGACACTTGTGCCACCTTGAATTCCAACTAATGGTGCGATAATACCGCCGATAATAAATTGGAATAAGCCGAGTAAACTTGAAGCGTTGCCGCTTCCCCCAGAACGTTCTTCAATGGCTAAAGAAAAACCAAGCGGTCCAATACCTGTGACCGGCCATACCATGATAAAGAAAGAAGCTAATAATAACGGTAATGGTAAGTGGAATCCTGTTGTGATGACTACAAGGATAACACCAAATACTTGAATACCTGTTAAGATATGAAGCAATTTCTCTCTTTCAATATATTTCACCGCAAACGCAGTAATTTGACTCATCGCAATTAAGCCGATACCAATCACCGCATACATCCAACCGAATGCTTGAGGTGACATATGATAAATTTTTTGTGTGATGAAAGGTGAAGCGGCTGCGAAACTGAAAAGCATCACGTAAGTAAAGCCTTGCATCAACATTGGAATCACAAAGCGTGCTTTGCTTAATAAATGACCGAAGTCTTTAAAAATCGCACCGAAATTTAAACGTACATTTGTCGTATCACGTGTTTCTTCCATTTTGATAAATGCGATTGAGAAGATCACTAAAGAAATAAGTGTTAATGCGGCAAAAATCATTTTCCATGATGTGAACGCTAATGTATAACCGCCGATTAATGGTGCAATAATCGTAATAATACCATTAACTACAAGCAGTGTTGCGATCATTTGTGTTAAACTTGCACCTTCATATTGGTCACTGACAGTTGCTCTCGCAATTACAATTGCGCCGCCGCCAAGTAAACCTTGAATAAAACGTAAAACTAAGAAGACATTGATAGATGAAACAAAGACACAGGCTAAAGAGACAAGCGCAATACCGATTAAAATCGATAAAACTGTTTTCTTACGTCCATAAACATCAGAAAGTGGACCGAAAACAAATTGTCCAAGTGCCATACCAATCATGACAAAGGATAAAGTAAGTTGTGATGTTGAAGTAGAAACACCGAAATCATCCCTTACTTGTGGCAGGGCTGGGTTATACATATCTACTAACATCGGACCGAAAGCGGTCATTGCTCCTAAAACGATAATCATAATAATAGGGAGCCTTGATTGTTCAGTTTTGACCATTTGAGATAACTCCTATTCTGTTAAACAATATTATTATGGTTAATTGTAACGTAAAACAGCGGCTTGTGCGTATATTTTTTTAGTACGACAGAAAATAAGTGAAATGCTGAATTTAGAAGTGCTATAATAACGATGAATTAACGATTTTTAGAAGAAAAGTGATGGTGCGCAATAGATGAAGTTAACACAAACACATTTTGAAATTATCAAATTTATTATAGTAGGCGGTATTAATACCTTCAATTATTACATTGTTTATTTATTATTGTTGAAAGTGATAGGTATCAATTATCTTGTCAGCCATATTACAGGTTTTGTAGTCAGTTTTATTATTTCTTACTATTTGAATTGTTACTTTGTATATAAAGTTAAACCGACGTGGCGTAAATTTATTCAGTTCCCTTTAACGCAAGTTGTGAACATGGGCATGCAGACAGTATTATTATATGTTTTTGTACAATGGTTCCACATTTCATCAGTGATTGCGCCATTTGCAGGGTTAATCATTACCATTCCTGTCACGTTTGTATTATCTAAATACATATTAAGAGATTAATACGAAGCAAGATAAGACACTTTTCTACAAAGGACTTATCTTGTTTTTTCTATGTTTCAACTCACGGCATAGATTTAATTAATATTTAGGTTAGGCTAACTAAAAAATTAGCATAAGAAATAAAAAAATAATTAAAAATAAAAAAATTGAAAGTGGTTATGAAATGCCGCATACTAAACATGAATTAAAGAAAAGGTGGGACATTCCATGTCGCAAACACTTAATTTACGACGCGCACAAAAAGGTGCGTATTTAAGTTTAGTTACCTATGTTGTTTTATCGATTTTAAAATATATTGTAGGTACCGTGTATCATTCTGCGGCAGTCAGAGCCGATGCATTAAATAACATGACAGATATTTTAGTTTCGATTGCGGTCATTGTCGGTTTGAAAATTTCAATTAAACCTGCTGATCGAAATCATCCTTATGGCCATTTGAAATCAGAAAACATTGCGTCATTGCTTGTTTCATTCATTATTATGTTTGTCGGGGTCCAAGTAATGATTCAAAACTTCCCGCGTTTATTTTTAAATGATTACCATACTCCGACACCGATTACAATTATCGTCAGTGTAATCAGTGGTTTTGTCATGCTTGGTGTGTCTTACTATAACTTCCGTTTAGCGAAACAAACCAAAAGCCGTTCACTCCATTCTTCAGCAGTAGATAATATGTCTGACAGTATTGTCAGTTTAGGGACTGGTATCGGCTTGATATTTACACAATTCGGTTTACCGATTGTCGATATTATTCTCGCAACTATTCTAGGCGCGTTAATCGTTTATACAGGCTTTTCTATTTTCAGAGAGGCTATCTTCACATTAAGCGACGGATTCAATGAACGTGACTTGGAAAATTATCGTCAAGATGTATTAGAAGTATCAGACGTCATTGCGGTCAACAGTATTAAAGGACGTTATCATGGCAGCAGTGTTTTTGTGGATGTGACAATTGCGGTTGAGCCAGACTTAACATTACAAGAAGCACATGCTATTTGTGACCGAGTTGAAACACATATGCATAGTAAAGGTGTATCTTCGGTTTATGTACATCCAGAACCGTATCATCCTGAAGAAGGAACTCATGAAGTGCATCATTCATAAATAGGGTAAACAGTACTTAAGTCATTGCTTAGGTGCTGTTTTTATTTGAAGAGATTTAACATCAAGCGACATATGTTCATTATTTTGTTTTTATAGAGTAAAAATGTGACAAAATTTCTATCTTTTCATTTTAAGCGAAAAACTATGAGCTATTGTGTAGATAAGTGGTAAAATATGAGTTGAAAAGTGATGTATATCAAATTGAGCGCTTTTCTTAGAAGAAAGGAAGGGTATATATGCCTCAATTAATATTATGCCGACATGGTCAAAGTATTTGGAACGCAGAAAATTTATTTACTGGATGGACAGATGTTGATTTATCTGACCAAGGTAAAGAAGAAGCAACGACTTCAGGTGATCGCTTAAAAGCAGAAGGAATCGAAATTGATGTTGCCTTCACATCCGTATTAAAAAGAGCTATCAAAACAACTTACTATTTACTTGAACGCTCTGATCAATTATTTATCCCAGTACACAAAACTTGGAGATTAAATGAAAGACACTACGGTGGTTTACAAGGTTTAAACAAAGATACTGCACGTCAAGAATTCGGTGAAGAACAAGTGCATATTTGGCGTCGTTCTTATGACATCGCACCTCCAGAAGCTACAGCAGAACAACGTGAAGCAGATTTAGCTGATCGTAAATACAGTGATTTAGATGCACGTGTTGTACCGACTTCAGAAAGTTTAAAAGATACATTAACACGCGTTATCCCTTATTGGGATGATCAAATTGCGCCTGAACTTTTAACTGGTAAAACAGTATTAGTTTCAGCACATGGTAACTCATTACGTGCGTTAATCAAACATATTGAAGGGGTATCTGATGAAGATATCGTAGGTTATGAAATTAAAACAGGTTCACCGTTAATTTATGAATTAGATGATAACTTGAACTTTGTTTCAAAAAGATATTTATAAAAAGAAGCAGATAAGTATAGAGGGAGCAGCGGTTAGTTTACCGCTGCTTCTTTTCATATATGTAAAAAAGCCTGAGCAACCTTGGAAGTAGGGTGCTCAGGCTATAATTTTGCAAATGACCAATCGCGTTTAATAGACTACAACTATTAATTGTCTAGGAATAAAAAGTTAAGGGAATGTTTTTTGAAATACTGTTTATATCCAGCTGCAGAGGTGTGCTTAATGGGTAGAGCACAAATAAGTGTTTGTGAAAAAACGTCTTGGACATAAAAATCTGTGAAAATTAATGTTAAAGGATCATTTGCAAAGTATATGGAAAACGTTATTTATTATTACGTTTATGTGCCTTGATAATCTTTAACGCACGTTTGCGCGTTTTGATATTCGGGCTACTTAAATTACGTCTTGCTGTTGCTAAATCTTGTTTCATTTCTTTCGCCTCCTAATCGTATTTCCTATTATGCATGAAAAATACATGTTTGTAAATAGTAATGATTACGATTTATAAAAATAATTGAGAAACGTTCTCAATATCGTCACATTTTAAATTCAAGTTAAGTCTGAGTAATTTATATTGACGGAAGTTATGACTTGACTTAAAATATTAAGTATTCCGATTAGATTGATAAGGATAAAAGGAGAAATGTTATGAAGAAAATTTTGTTAGCAGTATTCACACTAATTATTGCAGTGGCGCTCGCAGCATGCGGCAATGGTTCAAATGATAAAAAGTCATCAAGTAAAGATGATAAAACATTTGTAGTTGGGACAGAAGGTACATATGCACCCTTTACTTTCCATGATAAAGAAGGTAAGCTGACTGGCTATGATATTGATGTTACTAAAGCAGTCGCGAAAGAAATGGGTTATAAAGTTAAATTTAAAGAAACACAATGGGACTCAATGTTTGCAGGACTAGATTCAGGTCGCTTTGATGTGATCGCAAACCAAGTTGGTATTAATAAAGAAAGAGAACAAAAATATAAATTCTCAAAACCTTACACATTCTCTAAAGGTGTATTGGTCGTGAATAAAGATAATACAGATATTAAAAGCTTTGACGATGTTAAAGGTAAAAAAATGGCACAAACATTTACATCTAACTTCGGTGAGTTAGCTAAGAAAAAAGGTGCAGAATTAGTAAAAGTAGATGGTTTCAACCAAGCAATGGATTTAATTCAATCTCACCGTGCAGATGGTACATTTAACGATAACTTATCTTATTTAGATTATAAAAAACAAAAACCTAATGCGAAAATTAAAGTGATTGAAGGCAATGCGGAAAAAAGTAAAACAGCATTCACATTCTCTAAGAAAACAGATGACAAAACAATCAAAGAAGTTAACAAAGCTTTAGATAAATTAGAGAAAAATGGTGAATTAGCTAAAATAGGTAAGAAATGGTTTGGTCAAGATGTTTCTAAACCTTAATGCGATTGTACTAAATGATCAGCAGCAACATGCATGGGATGCAGCGCAACAAGCCTTTATGCCAATGCTTGGCGGTTTGTTGAAATATTCTATTCCTATTACGTTGGTCACGTTTGTATTAGGTTTGCTTATCGCATTGTTTACAGCTTTAATGCGTATTTCAACAAGCAAGATATTGCGTAGTATTGCTCGTGTGTACGTGTCGATTATTCGAGGCACACCGATGATTGTACAGCTCTTTATCATATTCTATGGCTTGCCTGAACTCGGCAGATTAATTACGAATAATCCAGATACCCAGTGGACACTGCCTTCAGTGGTGGCAGCGATTATAGGATTATCTTTAAATGTCGGTGCGTATGCATCTGAAATTATTCGTGGCGGTATTATGTCTATTCCTAAAGGTCAGACTGAAGCGGCGTATTCGATTGGTATGAATTACAGTCAAACGATCAGACGTATCATTCTGCCACAAGCAATCAGAGTCTCAGTCCCATCATTAGGTAATACTTTCTTAAATCTATTGAAAGATACATCATTAGTAGGGTTCATCTTAGTAGCTGAAATGTTCAGAAAAGCACAGGAAGTTGCGTCAACAACTTATGAATATTTAACAATCTATATTCTGGTTGCTTTGATGTATTGGGTAGTATGTTTTATTATTTCAGTGATTCAATCATACTATGAAGCTTACTTAGAAAGAGGGTATCGCGCATGATTGAACTAAAAGGAATCAAAAAAGCATTTGGAGATAAAACAGTAATTAAAGGTGTCGACTTAGAAGTTGCTGAAGGTGAAGTTGTCACTTTAATCGGACGCTCAGGCTCAGGTAAGACGACTTTGTTACGTATGATGAATGCGCTCGAATTGCCGACAGAAGGTCAAGTCTTTGTAAACGGTGAAACGTATACGAATGATGATAAGAAATCACAAATCCGTGTACGTAAACAATCTGGCATGGTATTCCAAAACTATAATTTATTCCCCCATAAAACAGCAGTTGAAAATGTCATGGAAGGCTTGATTGTCGTTAAGAAGATGGCTAAAAGCGAAGCGAAAGCACGAGCTGAACATTTACTTGAAAAAGTAGGTTTAACACATGTGAAAGATCAATATCCCATCGCTTTATCAGGTGGTCAACAACAACGTGTTGCGATTGCTAGAGCATTAGCGATGAATCCTAAAGTGATGTTGTTTGATGAGCCGACTTCAGCGCTTGACCCAGAGTTAGTAGTTGAAGTGTTACGTGTTATTAAAGAACTTGCTCAAGAAGGTATGACGATGGTCATCGTAACGCATGAAATGAGATTTGCGAAGGAAGTCTCAGATAAAACTGTCTTTATCAATGAAGGTCAGATTGGTGAACAAGGTCCGCCGTCTGAGTTATTTGAACATCCTAAAACAGAGGCATTACAACGTTTCTTGAATGTAATTCAAGAACAATAATAATAGGAAGTCTTCGGTTAATTCATAATCGAAGGCTTTTTATTATTATTTAAATCGTTTCAAACTAGAAAGGTGATGCTTTCAGGTGTATGATGAGA
>NZ_PZGG01000057.1 GCF_003043455.1 Staphylococcus simulans
AATAAATTATTATAATTCATATGATAATTAATTCTTATAATAAAACCATAAAAAAACCAGCACCTTTCAAAAGATGCTGGTTACTCTATAGCTTTTACAACTGTTTTACTTTAATCAAAAATGACACATACACCTTCTGCAGCGTGTTGTTTGTCATCTGTTAATGTCAGTTGACCTGTTTCTTTATCGCGTTTTAAAACAGTTACTGGAGAATCGCCTTCTTGGTGTGCACATACAATATATTGATCATCACCTGAAATATTGAAGTCACGCGGGAACTCTCCGCCTGTTTTCACGATTTCAACTAATTTTAATGCATCACCTTTGTCGCTGACTTCGAATACTGCGATACTATCATGACCACGGTTGCTGACATATAAGAAACGTTGGTCATGTGATAAATGTACAGCAGCAAGTTTCGTTGCTTCTGCGAAGTCTTCTGGAATCGTTACATAAACACCTACTTCTTCAAAATGACCGTCATCATATTTT
Organism: Staphylococcus simulans; assembly: GCF_003043455.1. Lineage (GTDB taxonomy): Bacteria > Bacillota > Bacilli > Staphylococcales > Staphylococcaceae > Staphylococcus > Staphylococcus simulans_A. The sequence goes on from NZ_PZGG01000057.1 coordinate 493, forward strand.
GTGACACTTACTTTATTTGAAAGCTCATGTACGACATAAGCATAAGGTTGTTTTTCGTGGAAAGCGATATGACGTGGGCCATAACCTGCAGTAAATTCAGATACTGCTGCTTCATGATAGCCATCTTCATCATATGTGTAGCTGACTACTCTGTCTGTACCTAAATCGCAAGCAGCTACATATTTTTTGTCTGGTGTTTGTTGAACATAGTGGACATGTGCATGTTCTTGACGTTCATGCGGACCTGTCGGATATTTATGTTCCAACTCTTCAATTAAACGCACAACTTCACCTGTTGCTGCATCTAATTCGTATAAACGTAAAAGTCCTGCACCATAGACCGCTTCAAATAAATAATTGCCATCTTCTGATACAGAAATATAACATCCTGTGCCTTCGACAGAGTCTAAACATTTATTAAGTAAAGTTAATGTACCGTCATTTTCAACTCTGAAACTTGCGACACCGCAACGTTCGCCTTCTTTTGTAATCGCGTATAAAAATTGATTATGGCGTGCAATAAAAGTAGAAGCCTCAATTTCATAGGCAGTCGCAACTTCAGTGACTGCTGCTTTGTCTTCGTCTAGTACGAAGCGGTAAATCCCTTTACCATCTTTCTTTGTGTAAGATCCAATATAACCTGATTTCGTCATATTATTACCTCCTCATCTTATCTCCTATTGTACGGGATTATTCTGAAAAATGATAATAGTTCAATTCTGAAACTGTTTTCTTATGTTAAACGACTAAATATAGTTGAAAATACGAACAAGTGTTCGTATAATAAAACTATCAACTCTTACTTAAGCAGGTGATAGTGATGGATACATCTAAAGAAGAAACAGATTATCGGAAAATTCCACGAGAACAGCTAAACGCGAATATTCCGATGGGCAGAGGTATGGTTAAATGGGCACCTTTTGCGACATTGCCCGAACAATTTGAACGCCTACATCAATATGCGGTGGATCAAACTAAGGTAGAACGTCCCATTTTATCCGAAGATCAAATTCATGAATTGAACCAACATATTCATATCGCATTTCAAGAGCAATGTCCGATTCGTATACGTTATTTTAAAGGTGGTTGGATAAAAACTATCAAAATGATGCCAGAAAAGATTAATTACTTAGAGCAAATCTTAATCGGTATCAATTTAAAACAACAACAGCAGATTAAACTTTCTTTGCTCGACATTGTTCAAATCACATTATGTCGCAACGCTTCTTAGCCTTTCAGACCCATGAAAAAAGCACTTGCTGAATTCATTACTCAGCAAGTGCTTTTACATTAATTCTATTACAATTAATTACTGTTGCCTGATTCAATATCAGCAACGATTTCTTTTGTTCTTCTTTCGATATCTTCAAAGTCTTTCTTGAAGATGAAAGCAAATACAGCTACACCTACGCCAACTACAACTGACACGATAAGTGCTAAACTGAAGAAGAATTTAAAAAAGCCTTTAATAAAGTCTAACATTTTGATTTCACCTCTATAAAAATAATCGCCTGCATGCTCTAATAATAGCATACTTAAATTGGTCATTAAAACATATACCCTATATTAAAAAAGCTAAAGCATGTCTAAAGCTTATTATACTAAAAAGAGGCTAACCGAAAAAGGTTAACCTCTTAAATCACAAGAATAAGTATTACGCGCCTCTCCACCATCTGTAAACAGCGGCATATGCTTTGTTATAATAATCTTGTACCATATGAATCACCTCTAAACGTAATCTTTCTTCGTTTCAAGTGACATTTACAAACCGTATTTACAGTTTTTTCTCTACATATATATTATAATATGGATTGATTTCTTAAGTCTATTAACAAATAATTACATTCTTGTAACATTATCAAGAGAAACATTAAGGGGTTATTTTGAATGCAAAAAGTTCACTCAGATATTATGACATTTCGAGGATCACATTATGATTTAGGTGTTGAAACAGGCAAATGGCTGAAAACAACTAAACTCATGCAAAATAGAGAAAAAGAATGGAAGAAACGTTTACCGCGCTTTGATATCGATGTCAACGAAACACACGCCATCTTCCAACAATATGCACCGCAAATTTGGGAAGAATTGATGGGTATGCGTGAAGTACTTGAATTACCAATCAGACAAATTGTGTTTAATTTTGCCCACTATCGCTTTACACCTATCAAAAAAGATAGCGGCTGCACGGTTTTTCTTGGCGACAATTATTTAGTACGCAATTATGACTACCACCCTGCTACATATGATGGACGTTATTTATTATATGAACCAAATGATGGCGGCTTAGCTCAAATGGGACCTACTTCTCGTGTCACAGGCAGAATGGATGGGCTTAATTCTGCGGGTCTTGCTATGGGTTATAATTTTATGCATCGTAAACATCCGCAAGACGGTTTTGTCTGTTATATGATTGGACGTTTAATTTTAGAACTTTGTCGCGATACTGATGAAGCAATTCGTCTATTAAAAGAAATTCCTCATCGTAGTTCATTCAGTTACATTATGATGGATAAAAATAATCAAAATGCGATTGTAGAAGTTACACCTAGAGGTCTGGATGTTCGATATGACCGCACATGCACAAATCATTTCAAATTATTGACCCACGAAAATCGTAACTACACTAAAGAATCTAAAGCACGTTTAGCCAAAACATTAAAACAAACAGATATTCATATGGATAAAATGAAAGCATTTGAAATTTTTAATGATCCACAATATGAAATATATAGTAAACTCTTCGGCAGTTGGTCTGGTACTATTCATACTTCTATGTATCAACCGGAAACAATGAAAGCTTGGATAAGTTTAGGTGAAAATCAAGCACCTGTATGTATTGATTTTAATCAATGGCTGAATCATCATGAACTAGATATTACCGCTCTTCATGGTGAAATTGATACTGATATAGCTTTCGCATCTGAATAATAGATTAAAAGTGGAAAGACACTGATAACTAATGTCTTTCCGCTTTTATTTTTATCTATCCTATTAGAAAAAAGGCAAAGTTTTACTTGCTTTAAGAATATCTTTAGTATAGAAAAACTGCTTGCCTTGTCCAGTATAAGCAGGTGTTAAAATCATATTTTTCTTCGCATTATACAACCACTCTGGATGCAAATTGCTGTTAAGGATATCTTGAAACTCTTGGAATTCTTTATCCCAATCTAAATTAATCTCCAACAATTCCACCTCTTTTATTAAAAGTATTTACAAAAAAAGTTTGATACACTTTGTTTTAATTTTCAAGTTTGATCTATATATGCTATAATTGACTAATTAAGTTGATAGCATTCAATCAATTGTTATCGCTCAATTTCAAAATTAAATATTTGAGAGGAGTTCTCCTATGTTTTTAGCTTGGAACGAGATGCAACGAAATAAATTGAAATTCGGATTAATCATCGGTGTACTGATTATGATCAGTTACTTACTATTTTTACTTTCAGGCCTTGCAAGCGGTTTGATTAACATGAACCGTGAAGGTATAGATAAATGGCATGCAGATGCGATTGTCTTAAATAAAGACGCAAATCAAACTGTCGCACAATCTGTCTTCGATACAAAAGAAACAAAAAATACATTTAAAGAATCCGCATTACTTAAACAATCTGCCGTTATTGTTTCTAATGGTAAAAAAGAAGAAAACGCCCTCTTATTTGGGGTCTCAAAAAATTCTTTCTTGATTCCTGATTTAATTCAAGGTCATAAATTTAAAAAAGATAACGAAGTCATGGCAGATGAAACTTTAAAAGATAAAGGTTTTAAAATCGGCGATAAATTATCATTATCTCAATCAGATGAAACTTTGAAGATTGTCGGTTTTACAGAAAGCGCCAAATATAATGCATCTCCTGTATTATTTGGGAATTATCAAACGATTCAAAGTATCAATCCTAAACTAACTAAAGATAAAACGAATGCAGTGGTCGTTCGTGATAAAGATTGGAAGGATAAATCACTCAACTCTGATTTGGAAGCGGTCAGCATTGAAAACTTTGTTGAAAATTTACCTGGTTACACAGCACAGAACCTGACACTGAACTTTATGATTACATTCTTATTCATCATTTCAGCAACTGTCATCGGTATTTTCTTATACGTGATTACCCTTCAAAAAACGAACTTATTTGGGGTGTTAAAAGCACAAGGTTTCACAAATGGTTACTTAGCTAAAGTAGTTTTAGCACAAACCTTTATGATTTCTTTAATCGGAACATTAATCGGTTTAGCACTGACGTTAATTACAGGTGCTTTCTTACCAAATGCTGTACCTGTCGCATTTAATCCTGTGACATTAATAATCTACGGGCTTGTTTTGATTGTCGTATCACTGATTGGAAGCCTATTCTCTATTTTAACTATCCGTAAAGTAGACCCATTGAAAGCCATTGGATAAAAAAGGAGTGACAATATTAATGTTAGAATTTAAAGACGTAACGAAACGTTTTAAAGACGGTAATAAAATTATAGAAGCCGTGAAACCTACAACTGTACAATTTAATAAAACTGAACTTGTCGGTATTATCGGTCCTTCTGGATCAGGAAAAAGTACATTCCTGACGATGGCAGGGGCATTACAGACACCGACTGAAGGTGAAATTTATGTGAATGGTCAAGCCATTACACATCTTTCCCAAAAACAATTAGCACATACGCGTATGAACGAAATAGGCTTTATCTTACAAGCCACAAACTTAGTTCCATTCTTAACAGTCAAACAACAATTTACATTACTGAAGAAGCAAAAGAAAGACGTTTTAAGCGATGAAGCTCTTTCAAGTTTATTAGAACGTTTAGGTTTGAGTGAAGTTCAAAATAAACTGCCAAGCGAAATTTCAGGTGGTCAAAAACAACGTGTTGCGATTGTCAAAGCTTTATATACCAATCCATCTATTATCTTAGCTGATGAACCTACCGCTTCACTAGACACTGAAAATGCGATGGAAGTCATGAACATCTTAAAGAAAGAAACAAAAGAATTAAATAAAACCTGTCTTGTGGTAACACATGATGAACGTTTGATGAAATTCTGTGACAAAGTATATCAAATGGAAGACGGCGTTTTAGAACAACAACAAACAAAATCTAATGCATTATAAGCTATTAATAGTAATACAAATAAAGAAAAACGATTTTCATCTGACTTTTGATGAAAATCGTTTTTCTTTTATTCAACAACTATCAAACCCATTTAGGTCTGGATAGTTCTTTATTTGATTGTGATATTACCTTTATTTGTATAGAATTCTAAAACATTTTCACCCTTACCGACTTTATCATTTTTAAAGTGAGGGTTTTTTACTAATTTCTTACCTTCAGCAGGGTTCAGTCTCAATAATGTGTCTTTTGGCGGATGTAGATAGCTTAAAGTAATATTGCCGTTTTTTGTTGAAGCTTTTATATCACAAGAATTCGCCATCTTTGAGAAATTGATATGACCTGTACCTAAAATGAAGATACTCTCTTTTACTAATGAATGGTCTCCACTGATACCACCTGTTTGAATTTTGAAATTGCCATTTTTCAGCGTACTATTTTCAAAAGCTAACTTGCTGCTATCTGATTTCATTTCTACGTTTTCCAATTTGGAATCTTTAATATGTACATCTGAAACATTATTCCAAATTGTTGTTGTCGCAGCTTGTACACCATCCAAATTAATTGCGCCGATATCTGTTGAAATATTAATATCGTTTAATTGTTTTTTCGGTACTTCAATAATCATTTCTTGTTTTGTTCTTTTATACGGATTAATATTAGGTGCTATTTCATCCTTTTTATCTTCAGAAATTTTAAGAATATTATTGTGTTCAGAGAAATTTATAGGACGTTGCCCCTTATATTTCAGCTTCAGTTCCTTACCTTGTACAATTTTGATGTCTGCACGATTGCCGCTGATTGAAATATCTTGAATATCTTTATTATGAAATGTCTTTTCAACGCGCTCCTCCGGCAAATTACTTTGATCATGCACAAACCAGACTAAAGTGCCGAGTGAGAAGAAAGCAACAAACGTGATCATCCCGATTAATAATAGTTTTCTCATGCGCTTATGCTCCCTCTAATCAATTTCAAATTCCAACGTAAATACTTCAGAATTAATTTATAAATGACCTCAACCAATTTGAAGATAAAGACAATAAAGATAATTCCAAGACCAGTGTAACTAAAGGCAAATAGGAAATCGCTGAAAATAAATTGTGAAAATCCACTCATCACATTCGCTACAAATAAAATAATTGGAGATAATAACAGTACAAGCGAAGCAAGCAATAATACAATCATAAGAATGACCACAAAGAATAATGGGATTAATATGATAATTAAAGATAAAATACCTAAGCCAAGTGTAGCTAGAACAGCTTTGGTGACATTTTGTGCGTTCGGCGCATATTCAGCATTCTTGATGGCTTTTTGCGCATAGATTTCTTTCGCAATTTTTTTAGGGCTTTCCATATCATTTAAAATATCAGTTTCTGAACGTCCTTCTCTTTCACCTTCGTAGAACACATCTTCATATTCATACATAATTTTATCTTTTTCATCTCTAGGCAACCATCTTAATTCACTTTCTAAATCATTTAAAAATGTAATTTTATTCACAATGGCCACCTCCAAAATCTACTTGAATTATACTTTAACTTGAATATCTTTTAAAATGTTTCCCCTTTGACTAAAAAAACACGTCTTATGTAAAAAGATGGCTGCTGAAGTTTTCTTTCAAGTATGCCATCTATAATCAGAATTCTCATTTAAAATATTCAATTCGTTTAATTTCATCATCTTGATATAAGACTTTAAGTTTTAAATGATGTTCTTTATCAACATAATTCAATGTTTTATAACCTTTTTTACCTTCTGTTAATTGGTAATTGCTGCCTAGTACTTGAATGACATCAGTGATGTCGTCTCCTACTTTAAAGCCCATGTTCGTTTCAATGTTTTTATCATTAATGACAACCATACCTTTAATTTTATGGTTTGCTTTATCAACTTTCACCACAAAATTAGGATGTTTATCATTATAATAAAACGCATAGCGATCGACTTGAATATTATGATTTTCATTAAAACCTGTTGGATTAAATGATTGATTCATCTTCATGTTGTTAATTGTCATTTCAGATAAATCGACTGATTTTGTACTACTCATATACCCTGAAATCAATAAAGTTATTACACTTATCGTTGAAAACATAAGTACTGCGACTAATTTATACTTCAAAAGAATCACTCCTTTTTACTGCTCTTTCGTATGTATTTTTCGCACATATATATCATACTACTATTTTTAGAAATTGCACTGTGCTATTTCACTTATATATTACTTTTTCTTCAAAATATATTAACTACATTTGCAACACTATATAATCTTTAGAATTTTCACAACCTTTCCTTTTAATTCTGAATCATTTGTTGATATAATATTATCAATTAACAAAGGGGGTTTTATCGATGACAAAGTTAGAAACATATTTTCAAAACGCTCAAGATTTAGATACGTATATCTCTCAGATGAAAGAAAATCAAGAGGGACTGCTTAAGATTTATAAAAGCTTCACAGTACCTGAAGATGATCCACGTATCGAACAAATTAAACAAAAGTCATATCGTAAAGTACTCGCAATTTCTGAAGATTGGTGTGGGGATGCCATGATGAACATTGCGATCTTAAAACATATCAGCGAATTGTTAGACCTTGAAGTACGCGTCTTTCATAGAGACCAAGACACAGATTTGATTGATCAATATTTAACAAATGGCAAAGCACGTGCGATTCCGATTTTCGTATTTTTAAATGATCAATATGAACAAGAAAATGTGTGGGGTCCACGCGCGAAAGCTGCACAAGTCTTCGTTGAAGAAACAAGAAAGAAATTACTTCCAGATAAAGAGGATGAAAATTATGATGAAGCCGTACAACAAACTCATGTTGTCATCAGCAACCGCTTCAAAACAGATTCAAACCTTTGGAAAGAAGTTTATAATTCTATCATCAATAAATTACTAAATCCATAATAAAACTGCCGGAAGCTAGAGTACATTAACTAGCATTCCGGCTTTTTTGTTAAATATCTTTTTTTGTAATATATAGCGTATTAGCAATAAATAAGACAACAATAGAAGCTGCTGAAATAAACCATTGCCAATTACTGAATTTGAATTCCCCTGTAGTTGTTTTGTTTGTTAGATAACTGAAAGGAATATACTTCAATGCTTTTTGGATATCATCACCGATTTTTGGAATCATAGGTAAGAAAGGTTCCGCAAACGGTACAATCAAGACTAAGAATATACCTAAAGCATAAATTAATGCTGGTTTTGGTACGATTAACGCAACTAAGAATAACAACAGACCAAAGAATAATAAGAAAATAAAGTAGAACCATAAAATTTGTATCATCTTCTCATCTTTCACATCAGGTCCCTTTGTGACTGCTTGAATAATTAACACCAACACATCTAAAAGCACTGTGATAAAAATCGCGATAAATGCGATAGATAAGACTTTCGCGATGAAATACTTTATACGATTGCTTGTTTTGTTTAAATACAATTGAATCGTACCTTGAGAAATATCTCTTGTGATTGTTTTAATCATAAACAGTAAACCAACTATGGAGAAGAACCAGCTACCCATGGCCATAATAATATCTCCATCTACTTTATGCATTTGTTGATTAATCAACGCGGTCATTCCAATAATTGGAAGTAAAGTTAAAATAAGTGCTAAATACGTTAATGGACTTCTTAAGATACTGATAATGTCATGTTTTACAAGTTGGAATAGATTCACTTTTTCTCACCTCTTTGGTTAATATTGAAGTACGTATCACGTAATGATTGTTTACGCGTTTCAATGTATTCTGGGAAGACATCTAATCCAGCAAGTCCTTTTAATAACTCTTTGTAATCTTTAATCGATTTCAATGAAATTTCACCTGAGTCTTTATGACTTTGTAAGATACTGAAATGAATCGTTAAATAATCTAAAACCTCTTTAAATTTCTCATCTGATAAATCTGTTCCTAATTCTAAGACGGTTACATCTGTCGGTGTCCCTTTTGCCATATCGACATCTTGTACAAAATGACCATCTCTTAAGAACACTGCACGGTCACAAATCAATTCAATATCTTCTAATTTATGACTCGAAATCAAAATCTTCATATCCAACTCTTTAACTAAACGCTGAATCGTTTCAAGTACATCAATTGAACCATCTGGATCCATACCGTTTGTCGGTTCATCTAGAATTAAATATTTCGGTTTATTCATCAATGACACTGCAATCGCAAGTTTTTGTTTCATACCCATAGAGTACTTTTTGACTTTCTTTTTGATATAAGGCGCCATGCCGAATGCATCAATAATACTTTGAGCATAAGCTTTGTCGTAGCCTTTACCTAAGACTTGCGCAAAGATTTTCAAATTATATAAGCCAGATTTATTATCATAAAGTTTAGGGTGCTCAATTAAATAGCCGACGCGTTCCTCAGGACCTAAATTCACCTTACCTGAATAATTGATGATATTGCCATTCATCACTTTCATTAATGTCGTTTTACCTACACCATTTTTCCCTATCAAACCGACAATGCGGCTTTGATCAAAATTAAAATCAATATCGTCTAACACTTTGTTAGAACCGTATTGTTTTGTAATATGTTCTAGTTTCATCAAAAGACCTCCTTTTAAATGATTACTGATTTGAATTTATTTTCTTAAGCTGATAAAAATATGTTCCTACAAATATTGCGATACATAATAAGCCAGACCAAAGCACAAACCTATTGATATAAACTTCTACCATTTTGTCTGACATCATATCAAAACGTTCTGTTACAACCGCAATCAACAAGAAACCAATTGCGATTAAAATCGGTACAACGATATTCGCAACAACAATATAGCCCCAGTAAGGAATAAAATCTCTTCTGACTTCAGAGCACTTTGGGAATGCGACTACATGGCCTAAAAGGTTAATTGCGATAAATGTCAAAGGCGTCATCAGTTCAATACTATTAATCTCTGCACCTTGCGGCACATCGTTATACACGATTAATACAATTGCACCTGCTAATGCTAACAAAAGCGTCGTTAAATAATGCGTATTCAACTGCTGTCGTGCTGAAAAAGGTAAACTGTGATTGAAATAATACGCTTTATTGCCTCCTAATTTAAATTGCAATCTGAACACTTGTCCGCTATCAAAAATAATGATAAACATAACAAGCGTTGCAAACGTATTTTTAATAATAAAACTCCATACTGAATCACCTTTAATCAAAGGTAATACAACTGGTGCAAGTATAATCATCAATGCATAAACAATTAAGGTATACTTTCTTAGCAGTAGGTTTCTTTTCAGCAATATCTTCATATTACTTCACCAAGCTTTGCGTCATCTAAGCCACCTTTTTCAACATTAACCATCAATTCCTCAATTGTCGGTTTAGCAATTTCTACTCGGTCTCCAAAAATTTCTTTAAACGCATCCGCTTCTTTCGTTAATCCTACATAACCTGTTTGTTTAATTTTTAAATTGATAATGTAGCTTTTCAACTCATCATCTAAGTCTTCAATACTGCCTCTGATTAATTGATAATCATCTAACAATACATGTTTTGGTTCATTGAAGATAATCTGTCCATCTTTAAGATAAACAAGATGATCCGCAATCTTCTCGATGTCAGAAATAATGTGTGTTGAAAAAAAGACTGAAACCTCTTCGTTTATGAGTTCTTCTTGGATGATTTCCAATACTTCATTTCTCGCAATCGGGTCTAATCCCGCTGTCGGTTCATCTAAAATAAACAATTTCGCATGATGACTGAATGCAATCGCAAAAGACAACTTCATTTTCATCCCTGTTGAAAACGTCTTGATCTTTTTCTTAAGCGGTAATTTAAAGCGTTCTATGTAGTGATGAAAAATGTCACTGTCCCAATTACGATACATCGGTCCAATACATCGTTCTACTTTTTCAATGGTCCACTTTTCATTCAAGTATAATTCTGAATAAATAAAACCGATTTGTTCTTTGATTTCTTTTTCTTGTTTTGGCATTTCATAACCAAACATTTCAATATATCCAGATTCTCGATGTATCAAGTTCATCAACAAACGAATAATAGTCGTTTTACCTGCTCCATTGGCGCCGATGAAACCTGTCACATAACCTTTAGGAACATAAAATGAAATATCTTTAAGCGCGAAGTTTTTATGACGATACGTAAGTGACTGTACATCGATGGCTTTTTCTATCATTCATTTTCCTCCTCATAGATTAATGCTAAGATTTCATTTAATTCTTCAAGCGGCATACCGATTGTTTTTGCTTCTTTCACTAATGATTTGGTTAAATCTTCGATGACTATAAATTGTTTTTCTTTCAATATCGCATTGTCTTGCTCTTTAACGTAAGTGCCCTTTCCCCTAATAGTGGTCACAAACCCATCTTTCTCCAAATCTTCATATGCACGTTTGGTTGTAATCAAACTCACACGTAAGTCTTTTGCAAGTTCTCTCATAGAGGGAAGATGATCACCGGGAGAAATATAACCTTTGAGTATATTTTCTTTGATCTGCTGCTTGATTTGTTCATATATCGGATATTCACTATTATTTTTAAGCAGTATTTTCATCTAACTTCCTCCCTAACTGTATATACACAGTATACACAGATATGATATTTATGTCTATGATTTTACGTAATTTTTACAAAATCAGTCATAAAATCGGCTATTCTGTATATATTGTATATACACAGATGCTATAAAAAATAACTGCACAATAAACTTGTACAGTTACTTTTTACGCTTATATTGTTCTCTTTTTTTCCTATCATTATTACGGCTGATAAAGGCACAAATCATAAACATGATAGCTGCTAAAAACATTTTAATACTCGCGCCTTCATCTTCAATAAATTGGAAATAAGCGCCAGCTAAAAACGCTAGAATTGCGATGATAACAAAAATTTTAGTCAAATGTTTCAATATTTTCACCTCAAATACAATCAGTATATCAAATTATCATACGTCATTCATGGTTATCTTTTCTAATTTTAAAGAGACAATGATAATAATCGGCTCTATTTTCTGAAAATCGTCGTTCTCCACTTTCTATTTGAGCGCATTCAAGATAATATAGTAATGTATGAAGACTTTAAAAAGTGAGGCGGAATTATTATGAATCCATTAGCGCTTGATTTAAATGAGCAACTTACACAATCTAACCCTGTGATATTGGACATGCTGTCTGACTTAGGTAAACACATGTTTTATCCTAAAGGCATTTTATCTCAATCAGCAGAAGCTAAAGCAACAAAGTATAACGCAACAATCGGTATGGCGACAGATGATAATGGAAAACTTTACTCTGATACAATCTACGGTTTATACCAACATCTAGACCCAGATGAAATTTTTCCTTATGCGCCACCGCAAGGATTAGAGACATTGCGTGCGTTATGGGAAGAAAAGATTCTAAAAGAAAACCCTGATTTAGAACAAAAACAAATTTCAAGACCTATCGTGACGAATGCATTAACACATGGCTTATCTATTTTAGCTGACTTATTCGTTAACGCTGGCGATACATTATTATTACCTGTACAAAACTGGGGTAACTATAAATTAATTTTTAATACACGTCACGGTGCTGATATTCAAACATATTCTATCTTTGATGAAGAAAACCGTTACACAACTGACGGTTTTGTAGAAGCTTTAGAGAATTATAATCAAGATAAAGTCATCTTGTTGTTGAATTACCCAAATAACCCAACTGGTTATACACCAACTGCAGACCAAGTTGAAGTAATTGCAAAAGCGATTAAAGACTTAGCTGATCGTGGTACGAAAGTAATCACGATTGTAGATGATGCATATTATGGTCTATTCTATGAAGATGTTTATACGCAATCATTATTCTCAGCATTAACTCAACTTGAGTCAGAAAATATCTTGCCAGTAAGATTAGATGGCGCAACTAAGGAATTCTTTGCTTGGGGCTTACGTGTCGGCTTCATTACTTTCGGTATTAATGACGAGCTTACAAAAGCTGTATTAGAAGCTAAAGTTAAAGGATTAATCCGTAGTAATATCTCAAGTGGTCCTATGCCTTCACAAAGTGCGGTTCAATATGTATTACAACCTGAACATCGTGAAGCGTTTGAAGCGGATGTACAACGTCATATTGATACATTACGCGAACGTTATGAAGTAACAAAATCAGTGGTATATGATGAGCAATTCAAAGCATACTGGACACCATATGATTTCAACTCTGGTTATTTTATGGCAATCCAAGTTAAAGGTGTAGATGCGGAAGCATTACGTAAACACTTAATTGATGCTTATTCTATCGGTACAATTGCTTTGAATAAAACTGATATTCGTGTTGCTTTCAGTTGTATTGAAAAAGACGATATCCCGCATGTGTTCGAATCAATCGCAAAAGGTATTGCTGATTTACAACAATAATAAATGTTTAGTTAAACTCTGATCGACTGCTTAGTCCATCAGAGTTTTTTGTGTTTAAGACTTAAAATATCCTTCTGTTGAGCGGTCATAATATCAATTGTCAAAAAATCGCTATATTTTACATAACTTACCTATTTTACAGTGATGTCAGACTAAAGCATTGCAAGATTAAAACATAAAATTTTTATCTTGTAGTTGACACAGTCAACCAACCGCATTATTATTAAAACATTCTCTAAC
>NZ_PZGG01000058.1 GCF_003043455.1 Staphylococcus simulans
GTAGTTAATCTGACGGATATTTCTTTTTAAAATTTAGTCGAATAGATAGTCATCTAATTAAATACAATGAGTAGACTTTAATTGTTAATTTGATGTTAAGTTAGGCTTTTCTTCATTAAATGGAAGTTTTTGACCTCTTTATTCAGCTTGAGTTGAAAGTATTGACTTAAAGAAAAAACAGCTGTATTATTTAAGTATAAAAATTATACCTGAAGAGGTGAAAAAAGTGAAACTTGAAATTGGAATGACATCCTTTGCAGACAACACTGATATTTATACAGAAAATGGCGTTCAAAAGAAATTAACAGCAGCAGAACGTATTCGAAACATCGTAGAAGAAATCCAACTTGCTGATGAAGTAGGTCTGGATGTTTATGGATTAGGTGAACATCATCGTTCAGATTATGCAGTTTCAGATCCTGTGACTGTACTTGCAGCAGCGGCGACAACGACTCAACGTATCAAGCTTTCATCAGCAGTAACGGTATTATCATCAGATGATCCAGTACGTGTCTATGAACGTTTTGCAACATTGGATGCAGTATCTAATGGACGTGCTGAAATTATGGTCGGCCGCGGTTCGTTTATTGAATCTTTCCCGTTATTTGGTTACAACCTTGATGATTACGACCAATTGTTTATTGAGAAGCTGGAATTATTGAAACGAATCAACCAACATGAGATTGTTAAATGGGAAGGTGGATTACGTCCAGCAATTAACAACTTAGGTGTATATCCCAGAGCAGTGCAAAAGGAAATTCCAATTTGGCTCGCAACAGGAGGCACACCAGAGTCTTCTATGAGAGCAGCAGAGTTCGGTTTACCGATTACCTATGCGATTATCGGGGGTAATCCTAGACGTTTCAAACGTAACATTGCAGTCTATCGTGCAGTTGCTGAAAATAGAGGCTATCGCGCAGAAGATATGCCGGTCGCAGTTCACTCTTGGGGTTATATTGCTGAGACTGATGAAGCGGCACAACGTGAATTTTATGCGCCTACTAAAGTCGCACATGATATTATCGCAAGAGAACGTAACTGGCCGCCATATGATCAAGCGCATTTCCAACGTGAAATCAGCGATGAAGGTGCAATGTTTGTAGGAAGTCCGGAAACAGTCGCAAAGAAAATGATTAAAGTAATCGAGGAATTGAACTTGAATCGTTTCATGATTCACCTCCCAGTAGGATCTATGCCGCATGACCGTGTAATGCATGCAATTAAATTATACGGAGAAAGGGTAAAACCTATTGTAGAGGAATATTTTAATAATAAATAAAGGAGATTGTATTATGTTATTACGTTATTTAAACAATATTAAAATCGCTAAGGAATTATTACAGGCTTCAGAACCAAAATTAAAAGGTGACGCAGGTATGAAAGATACTTTCGCAAACGTGTTCGGCCTTGATTCTAAATGGGTTACTGTTGCAGGAACTTTAGAGGCAGCAAGTGGTTTAATCTATTTACTAAGCTTTGGAAACAAAAAAATGACAAATGTTGCTTCATTATTAGCAGTTGGTGTTTTAGGTGTTGCAGCTTATAAACACTACGAAGCTGGTCATGGTAAAGAAGGCGCTAAACACGCAACTGACTTATTGAAATTAGCTGCATTATCTTCAGCTGATACAATTTGCAGTAAAAAATAATAAATAATCATTATAAATATTTAAAAGGCTCAATCACAAAACTGTGGTTGAGCCTTTTCATTATGCTTGAATATAACGTTTTAAATGTTTCGCAGTTAATGTATCAGTTTGCAGGAAGTCTTTCGGTAAACCGCTAAATAATACTTGACCTCCTTCTAAACCAGGACCTGGGCCGACATCAATGAGCCAATCTGCTTCACACATCATTGATAAGTTATGTTCAATCAAAATAACGGTATTTCCAGCCTCAATTAAATCATTAAAACGATTCAGTAAGAGGGGAATGTCCTCTTCATGTAAACCTGTTGTCGGTTCATCAAAGATATAAACATAATCAGTTGTCGGTTCAACTAAATGCTGGCTTAATTTAACACGTTGAATCTCTCCGCCAGATAACGTATCTAACGGTTGACCAAGGGACATATAATTTAATCCGGTTTGGCTTAATGATTCTAATGCATCTTCGATTTCTTGATGTCCTTTAAAGAACTCTAATCCTTCATCTACGGTTAAATTCAAAACATCTGAAATATTGTAACCATCGACTTTGGCTTCTAAAACTTCTGGTTTATAACGTTTACCGTGACACACTTCACAAGTCTGAGAAAAGTCTGCCATAAAGGCAAGTTCAGTTTTAATGTAACCTTTACCGCCACAATTAGGACATGCACCTTTAGAATTGTAACTGAACATGGCTTTACTTAATCCAGTTTGCTGACTGAAGAATTTACGTACTTGGTCAAAGACGCCTAAGTAAGTCAATAAGTTAGAACGACTTGAACCTTGAACAGCTTTTTGATCGACAAAGATTGTGTGTTCATGCTCTTCAAATCCCTTTTTGACTAAGGTACTCTTACCAGAACCTGCAACACCTGTCATAACCGTCATGACTTGTTTGGGTAAATCAACCGTGACATCTTTCAAGTTGTTTTCAGTAATCGGTCCCAGATGGAAATATCCTTTAGGCTGACGGACTTCTTTTTTGAGATGATGATGTTTTCTTAACGCATGACCTGTCGCAGTGTCAGATTCTAATAATGCATGATAATCACCTTCAAATGTAATTTCACCGCCGTTTTTACCAGAACCTGGTCCCATGTCGATGACATAGTCAGCTTCCTTAATCACATCAGGATCATGTTCAACAATTAATACAGTATTGCCTTTTTCTTTAAGTGATTGTAAAATAATATTGATTTTTTGTATATCTTCAGGATGCAAACCAACACTTGGTTCATCAATAATATAAACTAAATCAGATAATGGACTATTTAAATGACGAATTAATTTAAGACGTTGAGCTTCTCCGCCTGAAAGGGTAGTTGTGACACGATCAAGTGTCAGATAGCTTAATCCGATGAAATCTAAGGCTTCAAGTTGTTTTCGAAGCGGCGCAATAATAAATTCCGCAGTCGGTTGATTTAATTGATCTAAAAAAGCCAAATTCTCTTTAATTGTCATTTTAGTAAAATCAGAAATATTATAGCCGTTGATTTTACAACTTAATACCTTTTGATTTAGTCTTTGCCCTTCACAAACAGGGCATGTTTTAGTTGTTACCACGTGTTTTAAATGGCGTGCATAACGTTTTTTCGCAAAAGTTTTATCACCTAAAAAGATACGGCTGAAACGTGGAATTAACCCTACATATTTCGCAGTTTTTCTCCATTCTTTCGGTGGGTTTTTAAGCTTTGTCGGCTGTTGATATAAAAATAAATCAAGTTCTTCTTTGGTAAAGTCTTTTAACTTTTTGTCATTATCAAACAAACCGCTGTCGCGATATGATTTACCTCTTTCTTTATCCGGACCGAAAGAAGGGAAATCGATAGCACCTTCATTTAATGACTTATCCCAATCTAACAATTCATCTAAATTAATTGATTCAATATATCCTAAACCTTCACATTCTTTGCACATACCTGATGGGCTGTTGAAAGAAAAAACATCAGAATAGCCTACAAATGGTGTGCCCACACGTGACCATAATAAACGTACAGATGCGTATATGTCTGAAATTGTGCCGACTGTTGAACGAGAGTTGCCGTTATAACGTTGTTGGCTGATTGTCATCGCAACAGGCAAATGGTCGATGTGATCGACGTTAGGTCTAGGTTGTTGATTAAGATGAAACTGTATGTAACTTGAATAAGTTTCGTTTAAAAGGTGCTCTGATTCAGCTGCAAGTGTATTAAAAACGAGTGAAGACTTTCCAGAACCAGAACGGCCTGTAAATACAGTTATTAAATGTTTCGGAATATCTACATCGATGGATTTTAAATTATTCTGTGTCGCACCTTTGACACGGATATAATCTTGTTTCATCGTTTCATCCTCCTTGTTTGTGTATGTCATACACATTCATTATGACATTGATTAATTGTATTCCCCAATATTCATTTATTACTACTTTTATTGCTTTTGATTTTTTTAATAGACAGTCATCCTATTACACCAATTAACCTTAGTGAAAACTTTACAATCGTCATGACTGATTTCAACAATATGACGTTTACTATTTTGATTATTTTAGGAACAAAAATAGATTGTTATTTAATGGGAGTTGTAATAAAATTAGTTTATGAAGGGGCTTGCTTGAAATTATCAGAAAAATTCACTAAACATCTTCGAAAAACATCAAGAAGGAGTGAATTTCACTTATGAACAATAAAAACATAATCAATGATTTATCAAAATTCGTAACTGTAGCACAAAAAGTAAGAGAGGTCAGTGCTACAATTAAAAGTGAGTTTCAAATCACTTTTGAAGAACTCTTTATTTTAAACTAAATTCACAGCAGTGAAAAAGAACGTACAGAGTTCAATGTAAAAGAAATCATTCAACTTTCCAACTTAAAACCATACTTTATTTCTAAAGCGATTCAAAAGCTTAAAGAGCGTAAACTCTTAACTAAAAAAAGAAATAAACATGATGAAAGAACCGTGATTTTAGTAGTTGATCCAGAGCAAAGAAAGGAAATCGAGGCTCTTTGTAAAGCGGTCAGCAAAGTATTTTAATCATAGGAGAAGTTGGGGAATTTAAGATTATTTCAACAGGCACAAAAAATTAGTAATAAAAAAGTGAGTTATTCATAGCGATAGCTCACTTTTTTATTTTTGCTTATTTTCTTCAATCGCATCTAATACTCGTTGGACACAAGCATCCATATCTTTAAATACTTCATGCTTCTCCCAAAAACGTAAGACAGTGTAGCCCATTTCTTCTAATTTTTGATTCACTTCTCGATCTCTTTCCATATTACGTTCTAATTTCGGTATCCAATAGGAACGATTCGTGTGAATTCTCTTTTGTTTAACATTTTCCCAATCATAACCATGCCAGAATTCGCCATCTACAAATACCATGACGTTATATTTAGTGATGGCGATATCCGGTGTGCCGGGTAATTTTTTATAATTTTTAAAATAGCGGACACCTTGATGCCATAAAGCTTTCGCCAGTTGTGTTTCAGCTTTGCCGCCTGTTCCTTTAATTTTAGACATCATCTTAGAACGATACGCTTTAGATTCTGCCATATCTATTCACCTCATCTTAATTATTATATTCCCATAAAAGCCTATTGTTATGCAGCATCAAGCAGATGATAGGGGAGTAGCACAACCAATATATTTAATACTTTTTCTAAAGGGTAGATGAATAAAGTAAAGAAAATAATTATATGAAATCAAAGGAAGGGATAGTTTGAAACAACCATTCAAAGTATTGAGAGATATTGTACATTTGATAACACCGACAGTAGGGGGCACATTAGTAGCGAAATATGCGACAAACAATGCACGCCAAGTTTATCAAAAAGAGAAGAACCCACCATTTTCACCGCCCGGTATTACGTATCCGATTGTTTGGACAGGCTTATATTTCTCAATGGGTGTCGCTTATATGATTGCACGTAACGCAAGCAAGGATAAATCTGTACCGATTTCACATTATACGCAACTTGGTTTGAATTTCTTATGGTCTGTATTGTATTTCAAATATAAATTGCGTGGACCAGCAATGATTGAAAGCTACGCTTTATTTGCGTCTGTTGTCGTCACAGCAGTGAATTTCTATAAAACAGATAAACGCAGCGGTTTATTAATGGTACCTTATGCATTATGGTGTGCATTTGCGAGCTATCTTGCGACAGGAAGCTGGATTTTAAACAAAGATCAATAATTAGTGTCATAATAAAAGCAGAAGGAAGTGAATCATATGGCAACAACATCAGTAATATTAGGTGCCGGCGGACAGTTCGGCATGGCGTGGGAAATCGGTTATTTAAGAGGTTTAGCTGAAAAAGGAGTGGACTTGAGAAATGCCGATGAATTTGTCGGAACCTCTGCAGGTGCACAAGTAGGTACAGTGCTCGCATCAGAAGCAGACTGGGAAACAATATGGGAAGAACAACTAAATTATCAAAGAGAAGCTGAAAATCCATTGACGGATGATGATTTAGCCGATATCTTTGCGCAATTTGATCAATTAGAGAAAAATGCGCGTACGGTAGAAGAATGGATTGACGGTATGAGTCAGATGGCTATGCATCCTAAGGTAGAGTTGCCTGAGACTGAACGTTTAAATATGATACGTAATAGCTTAGGAAACGCTGTTGCGGGTTGGACTCCTAAAATAAAAATCGTAGTAACCGAAGTAGAAACGAACCAACGTCGCGTATTTGATCAAGATTCAGATGTACCTTTAGTTAAAGCCATTGCGGCAAGCGGTGCATTCCAAGGTGCTTATCCGACGATTCAACTACATGATAAACACTATTATGATGGCGGTTCTTATTCAATGGATAATCCAGATGTCAGTGAAGCGGATAAAGTTGTTGTGTTAGCTGCGAATCTGCCAGTGAAAACACCGTATGCATTATCTGATTTAGTAGAACATATGCAGGAACGAGGTCAAAAGGTCTATACAGTTAAACCGGATAAAACGGTAATGAGTATTTTAGAAAAATATGATTATAATACGATGAATGGTGCACTGCGTAAAGAAGTTGCTGAAGCGGCACGTCAACAAGGGCATGAAGAAGCAGAACGTCTCAAAGCGTTTTGGAATTAAGATGAACTCATAAAATCAAGCATGTAAAAAGGACGGTTATTCAACTTTTGATAACCGTCCTTTACTATGCAATCAGGTGTAAACCTGGATTGCTGTTAATATTTTCTTAAGAAATCTACATCTCTATCATAGTTCTTTCTAACAAGTTGTTGTTGTACGTCATTAAGAATATCAATAATTAAATCTGTTTGATGTGCAAGAATACGAATACTGATTCCATGTGTCGCAAGTTCAGTAATACCGATTCTGCAATCTTCTTGTTTCGCATAAGGTGCCATAATCTCATAGAGTTCTTCAACCGTTTCTTTGTTCGCATCCGGATGGATGAAATAACAAGAACCGAGATGAGAATAACCTTCCATATATCCTAAAGCATCTACACGATTTTTATTTGGGTCCAACAACAAGTTATCGTAGACTACTAATTCACCATCAACAAAAATTTCGTTAAGCAGGTGAAGATAGTCATACGTAAAGTGTGCCTCATCTGGAGAGTAACCTGGCGTTAAAATATCGGTATAAAACATTGCGCCGGTTTTAGCCAGATGATATTGGTTATGCTGATAAAATTTTGCGTCTTTATAAGCTATAATCGGATCGCCTACATATTCCATATAAGCGTTATCTTCAATCGTGAACGTTTGGTATTGTTCAACATGATCTTTCAATGTTTTGTAGATTTTAGTTGCACCTTGCGATGTGAGGGTGGTTGCCGCATTTTCTTTCACTTTGACATTTAAGCGATAACGGTCTCCATCTAAATAGCCGCCGCCGACGTTGACGATATAGAATGTCGGGATATTTGAGCCATTTAAATAAATAGGGCGGATCACTTTTAATGCTTGTTCAAAAAAGATATCGCGGGCTACAGAACGTTCACCGTCATTAAAGACGGTGATATCTAACTGTCCTGTCCATTTCTTTTCTTCAGACATTACTCTAGTCCTTTAAGCAGCACATCACGTTCAATCCAATTAATCACATTATCCAAACCTTCTTCTGTTTTAAGGTTAGTGAATGTGAATGGACGATCGCCACGGAAAGTACGTGTATCTTCAGCCATTTGGTCTAAAGATGCGCCGACATAAGGTGCTAAATCTGTTTTGTTGATGATGAAGAAATCAGATTTAATCATACCTTGTCCGCCTTTACGTGGGATTTTTTCACCTTGTGCAACATCGATAATATAAATTGAGAAATCTACAAGTTCTGGACTGAATGTCGCAGCTAAGTTGTCGCCGCCTGATTCTACGAAAATCAATTCAATATCTTCATGACGTTCTACTAATTCATCAATTGCTGCGAAGTTCATTGAAGCATCTTCACGAATTGCTGTGTGTGGGCAACCGCCAGTTTCTACTCCGATGATACGGTCTGCAGGAAGTACGCCAGAATTCACTAGAATTTTTTCGTCTTCTTTTGTGTAAATATCATTTGTAATAACACCGATGCTTAACTCTTTAGAAAGGTGTTTTACTACTTTTTCTACAAGTTCGGTTTTACCTGCGCCTACAGGGCCGCCGACTCCGATTTTAATAGGTTGAGTCATAAATCTTGCCTCCTAGGAAATAAAGATTCGTACATTCACTTTTTCATGTTCCATTTGATTGATTTCAAGTCCTGGTGCAGTGATGCCGAATTCAGATGCTTTAAGTTCAAAAATATGGTCATGCGTTTGTTTCATAAAAGGAATCATCTGCGTCACAATACGTTGACCTGCAGTTTGTCCTAATGGAATCGCTCTGACCGCATTTTGAGTTAAAGATGAAACGTTTTGATATAAATAATAATCTATAATCATTTCAATATCGACACCGAGATAATGACCAAGCATTGTAAAACAAATCGCTGGATGCAATTTAGCTTGCTTTGCTTGATATTGTTCGTGATACCAATGAATCCATTCACTGTCGTAAAGTTCATCAGCAAGTTTTACCATACGTGTTCCCATTTGTTTGGTACCAACACGTGTTTCTCTCGGCATGTTTTGAACAAATAATAAACGATCTAGTTCTAATACTCTTTTTTCATCATTCTGATTCAGTGCTTCATATACGAAGCGCATCGCTAATCCATCCGCATATGTGAGTTGTTCACTTAAAAAGAGTTTCAACCATTCTTGGAAGGACTGCTCATCATGAACAGTCCCTCTTTGAATATATGTTTCTAATCCGAATGAATGGCTGAAAGCACCTGTAGGGAATTGTGAATCGCAAAATTGAAACAAGCGTAAAGACGCATGATCAATCATGTGAATGTCCTATGTGACGGAAGGCTTTGTTCACTTTGCGATCCTCACGTGAGTGGGGGATACCTAACGATTTTAATAAATCTTCAACTAAATAATCGTATTGAACCAACATTTCACTTTCTGTGAATTGTGCAGGTAAATGACGGTTACCAAGTTGATGGGCAATATCTCCCATTTCTTGCAGTGAACGTGGTTTGATAACTAAAATATCTTCAGAATTAACGTCAACAACGATACGGTTGTTGTCGTCTTCATATAAGATATCACCATACTGCAAGTCTACAGGGTTTTTTAAGCGGATTCCGATTTCATTGCCGTGGTCAGTTTTGACACGTTGGATGCGTTTAACTAAATCAGAGTTTTCTAGATACACTTTTTCAGTGTGTTTTTGTTTTTCTTCAGGTGATAAATTGGCAATGTTGCCAAGAATTTCTTCAACTATCATGAAAGCTTGCCTCCTAGAATAAGAAGTAACGTTGTGTTAATGGCAACTCTTTAGCAGGTTCGCTTGTGATTTTTTCGCCATCTACAAACACTTCATACGTTTGTGGATCTACATCTAATTTTGGTGTTGCTGTGTTGTTCTTCATATCAGATTTACTGATTTTACGGCAATTTTTAACTGGACGAATCAAACGGTGCAAGTTCAATTGACGTTGGATATCGTTCATATAAGCAATGTTTGACACGAATGTCATGTTTGTACCAGTAATGTTACCGCCTAGTTGACCATACATTTTACGGAATTTAAGTGGTTCTGAGATTGGAATTGAACCATTTGCGTCACCGTTGATTGCTGTACTGATCATACCGCCTTTAAGTACTACATCAGGTTTTACACCGAAGAATGCAGGTTCCCACATTACGATATCAGCTAGTTTGCCAGGTTCAATTGAACCCACATATTCAGAGATACCATGTGTAATAGCAGGGTTGATTGTGTATTTTGCGATATAGCGTTTGATACGGTTGTTGTCATTGTATTCTGAGTCACCATCTAAATAACCGCGTTGTTCTTTCATACGGTGTGCGACTTGCCATGTACGTGTAATAACTTCACCGACACGTCCCATTGCTTGTGAGTCAGAGCTGACCATACTGAATACACCCATATCTTGTAATACGTCTTCTGCCGCAATTGTTTCTTTACGGATACGTGAATCAGCGAACGCCACGTCTTCAGGAATAGAAGCGTTCAAGTGGTGTGTAATCATAACCATATCTAAATGTTCATCAATTGTATTCGTTGTATAAGGTAGTGTTGGGTTAGTAGATGATGGAAGGACATTAGGATAGCTTGCTGATTTGATTAAGTCAGGCGCATGTCCGCCACCAGCACCTTCAGTGTGGTACATGTGAATGACACGGTCTTTGATGGCTTTCATCGTATCTTCCATGAAGCCCGCTTCATTCAACGTATCTGCGTGTAATGCGATTTGTACATCATAATCATCTGCTACTTCTAATGCATGATCTAACGCAGAAGGTGTTGCTCCCCAGTCCTCATGGACTTTCAAGCCGATTGCGCCAGCGTGGATTTGTTCAATTAATGCTGTATTGTTATGTGCTTGGCCTTTACCAGTAAAGCCAACGTTGATTGGTAAAGCTTCAGCTGCTTCTAACATACGGTGTAAATGCCAAGGGCCAGGTGCAACAGTTGTTGCTTTAGAACCTTCAGAAGCACCAGTACCGCCACCGATATGCGTTGTGACACCACTTTCAAGTGCTACCCATGATTGTTCAGGGTTTACAAAGTGAACGTGTGTATCAATACCGCCTGCAGTCACAATTTTACCTTCGGCAGAAATGATATCAGTGTTCGCACCGATAATAATGTTAACGTTGTCCATAATATCAGGGTTGCCAGCTTTACCATATCTCATGATATAGCCGTTTTTAATTCCGATATCGGCTTTGTATACTTTATCGTAGTCAATAATAACTGCGTTAGTGATGACTGTATCTGCAACATTGCGGTCATCACGTGTAACATTAGGGTTTTGTGCCATACCGTCACGAACGGATTTACCGCCGCCGAAAGTAGCTTCATCCCCATATGTCGCATAGTCTTTCTCTACTCGTGCAAACAAGTTTGTGTCGCCTAATCGAATAGAATCTCCGACAGTCGGACCATATAAACTTGTATATTGAGATTGCGTCATTTTAAAGCTCATCGATCATACCCACTTTCTTTATTCGCATTTTTCATTCCTTCGTCGTCTTTAATACCAGCGTTCGGATGATTATCGTCTACTCGGAAGACACGATCTTCATCAATCGGCCCATTGACCATTCCGCGGAAACCGTAAATACGACGATTACCATTATATTCCACAAGTTGTACTTTCTTTTCATCCCCAGGTTCAAAGCGTACAGCTGCACCTGCTGGAATATCTAAATGTTTGCCATATGCTTTTTCTCTATCAAATTTTAGACCATCATTTACTTCAAAAAAATGATAGTGAGAGCCGACTTGAATAGGGCGATCTCCTATATTTTTAACAACAATTACTGTTTCAGTAGAATCGGTACCTTTATTAATTTCGATTTCAGTACGTTTTACTATAATTTCACCAGGTTTCATAATTTATAATCCCCCTTTAAACAATTGGATGATGTATTGTAATTAATTTCGTACCATCAGGGAAGGTAGCTTCAACTTCGAGGTCTGTAATCATGTCTGCTACACCTTCCATTACATCATCCTTATTTAAAATTTGTCTGCCGTAACTCATAAGGTCGGCAACACTCTTACCATCTCTTGCACCTTCTAACATTTCATAACTGATGATAGCTACTGCTTCAGGGTAGTTTAATTTTAAACCGCGTTTTTGACGTCGACGCGCTAAATCATTTGCAACGACTAACATCAGTTTGTCCTGTTCACGTTGAGTAAAATGCAAAGTAATCCCTTCTTTCATATATGTTAAATAATACTAATCCATTGTAAGACTCGACTTGTCGATATACAAGAAATATATATTAGTGGCGTCAAATATAATTGCAAATTAACAAGTTAGGGCCTTAATATACACTTTAATTAACCTAAAGGAGTTTTACCATTTTTGGTACTTTTTCAAACAAACGTTGTATTTTAATCTTAAAAATTTATAAATAGAGAGCAATTGGTTTTGTTCACTATCCTATTTTGTTAAAATTATAACTGTTTATAAATTTTGAGAAATCAGGTGAAGGATCGATGCGTCAATTAGTCGACGTTGTATTAAAGAATATCTCACAAGTGTTATTATTGAATAATGCTTGGACAGGGCTATTTATTTTAGCAGGTTTATTTGTAGCCGATTGGAAAGTAGGGTTAGCAGCATTGCTTTCTAGTTTGATTGCTTATGTGTTGGCACCTTATACAAATTATTCCAAAGCAGAAATCAGAGAGGGGTTGGCTGGTTTTAACCCCGTGCTGACAGGGGTAGCTTTAACTATTTTCTTAGTGCCAGACCTTAAAGGTATCGGTATGACAGCACTTGCGGTTGTATTGACGTTACCGCTTGGTGCCGCTTTTCGTCATTTATTATCACGATTTGATTTACCGATGTTGACCATGCCTTATGTTTTTATCAGTTGGATGTTTTTATTTATGTCCTTCCAATTCGAACATGTCAATGCGGGGGTTAATATTTTACCATCAACTGTTCGTGAAATTACATTTTCACATCATGCAATCAATGGCGTGATGACATTCTTAGATGGCTTTAGTGAAATTTTCTTAGTGAAAAGTACAGTAGGGGGCTTATTGATATTGATTGGTATCTTTATCGCTTCTAAACGTGCAGGCCTCTTCTCTGTCGTCGCTAATATTATCGGGGTTTTTGTGGTGATGTTATTTGGTGCGAACCATGATGATATCAACACAGGCTTATATGGTTATAACGTCATTTTAGTGATCTTAGCTTTAGGTGTTACATTTAAAGAAACATCTGTGTTCAACAAATACTTAAGTATGTTGTTCGGTATTTTTATCACAGTAGTTGTACATGCAGGTTTAGTGACTTGGTTAAAACCATTCGGCTTGCCAGTGTTCACATTACCGTTTATCGTCGCAACATGGTTGATGTTAATGGCAGGAAAGCCCAATGTTATGCCTGTTGAAGGTGAAACTGAAAATAAGTAATTATATAAAAAACGGCTTACACAATTTATTCACTGTGTAAGCCGTTTTTATTTATTATTTAGAAGATGCTTGTTCAAATTTTTCTTTTAAATCTTTACGCATAAATTCTAATGTGTAAGGGTCGTTGAACCAATATGTTTTCGCATCTACTTTAAGGACATGACCTTCTTTAACTGCTGGAAGGTTTTTCCATAGGTTTGTTTGTGTGTAAGCGGGTTCAGCTTTGCCGGCACGTGTTGAAACAATATAATCGCCTGCATATTCAGGAATTTTCTCTTGTTTGATTTCTGCCCAGCCATCTTTTTTAACTAATTCTTTTTGTTTTTCAGGCATTTTTAATCCAAATGCTTGATAAATCACTTCACCGCCGCGACCCCAGTTAGGACCGTACGTATAAAGTTTTTTATCGAATTCATCTAACAATGAAACAGTTGAATCTTTACCAATTTTATCTTGGATGTCTTTACCATCTTTTTTAGTTTCTTTTTTCCAATTGTCAGCCCATTTTTTAGCTTCGTCTTCTTTACCTAACAATTTACCTAATTCAATTTGTTGATCTAGGTATTTATGTTTAGCATAGTCGAAAACAACAGTAGGTGCTGCTTTTTGATATTTCTTGATGTTTTTATCTGTTGAATAAACAATGATTAAATCTGGCTTTTGTTTGATAACTTTTTCTACATCTTCACTGCCAGTCGCGCCGATTTTTTCAACGCCTTTAAATTTTTCTTTTAATATTGGGCTATCGTCTACTTGGCTGTTGACTGCCACAACGTTACCGCCTAATTTTTTAATACCGCCAGCGTATGTAGGTGCCACAACTGCAATACGTTTAGGTTCTTTCGGAATATCTACTTTCTTACCGTTATCCATTGTATATGAACGTGTTTCTTTTTTTGAGTCTTTTTGATCACTTGATTGTTTGCCGCATGCTGCAAGCACAAGAACTAACACAATCAGCGGGATGAGTAATTTCTTCATCTTTTTACCTTCCTCCTAATTGAAAACGATTATCGTTTAGCGTTATTCAAAATTATAAAGGGTATTTGCGAAAAGCACAATATATATTTCGAAATAAATTTGCTTTTATTATTTGTTTGAGACGAAAAAACACTATGT
>NZ_PZGG01000059.1 GCF_003043455.1 Staphylococcus simulans
GTAATACAAAGTTGTTTGGAACTGTGGTACTATTTATTTGTAACAGTTTTTTGAAAACTTAGTTAAGTGGTAAACAATATACGTAACAATTGGACAAGGGAAATTTTTTAATTTTTGGAAAGGGGTTA
This sequence comes from Staphylococcus simulans, assembly GCF_003043455.1. GTDB lineage: Bacteria > Bacillota > Bacilli > Staphylococcales > Staphylococcaceae > Staphylococcus > Staphylococcus simulans_A. The sequence goes on from NZ_PZGG01000059.1 coordinate 129, forward strand.
TATCTTAATATGAGAAATAATTCACATTCGCGAGGCTTTGACGCAAGGCGTCAAAATAAATATTCGATCCGTCGTTTCACTGTAGGAACAGCTTCTATCATCGTTGGAGCAACGTTGTTGTTCGGAATTGGAAACGAAGCAAGAGCTGCAGAAGGAACAACTGATTCTACAAGCAACCAAACGTCAGGTAGTTCGACAAATGATCCTGCAGCACAACCAACAGAAGAGGCTGCACCGACTCAAGAGACTGCACCGACACAAGAAACACAAACAAGTACAACAGAACAATCAACTGACCAATCGGTTGACCAACCTGCTGAACCAACAGCACCACAAACTGATACAAAAACTACAGATGCACCTACAACTGGTGAAACTGTAGCTCCAGAACAAAATACAACAACTACTACTGATACAAATACAACAACTACGTCAGATGCTCCACAACAAGACACTTCTTCTCAAAATGCATCTTCAACAGATACATCATCAACAACAAAGGATACTTCATCACAATCAGCACCAGAGTCAGCTGACACAACAACTTCAACAACACAAGAAAAATCAACTACAGACAATACATCTGCACAATCATCAACTTCAGAATCATCAACTTCAGAATCATCAACTACATCTGAATCTTCAACACAAGAACCTAATACGACTACACAAGAAAAATCAACAGATACATCAAGCACTTCTAATACAACTTCTGCCCAAACAGCTGAAGAACCTGTAACTACTCAAGGTTCTACTGACCAAACGGTTGATAAATCAACAGTTGAACCAAGTGCTGAACAAAATACGGTTTCATCAACTGAACCGACTCAACAAGTCATTGCAGCTGCTGATACAAATACAACTACAGATGCAGGTACTACTCAAGATACATCTTTACAATCTAGTGATTTAGCTGCACAAGCAGGTGTTACAAGTGCTGATTCACCAGAACTCGCAACATACAAGTTATTGCAACAATCTTCTGATAATAAAGATGCAAACACAATCCAAACGACTGCTGAAACAACACCAATGTTACGTTCATTCAGTTTAATGTCTGAACCGACAACATTTACAACATTAGCAGTTGCTTCAGGTACTAATGTAAATGACTTAGTTACTATTTCAAATCCTACAATCTCAGAAACTCAGATTGATCCTAACCAAAGTGGTAACTTCCGCTTGAATGCAGACTATACAGTTAACGGTACTGTTCAAGCAGGAGACTATTTCACTGTACAAATGCCAACATATGCAAATATGGATGGAGAATTGGATTACACAAATGCAAATAACCAATTTACAACTGATTTATTATCACCATCAGGATATGTAGTCGCAAATGGTGTTTACGACACAACTACTAAAACTTTGACTTATACATTCACTGATTGGGTTAATGATAAAGAAGATGTATCAGGAAGCTTTAGTTTAGCGCAGTTTGCGGATCGTAATACAGCGAAAGATTACGGAACATATCCATTAACCTATGATTTAGCTGGTGAAACATTTAATACACAAATCACATATGCATATGATTCACACGAACATGGGGTTTATCCAGCATACGTTGATTCAATGATTACAAATGTTGATGCGACAAATACAACTAACGATTTCACTGAAGTGGTTTATGTCAACCCAACTGATTTAAATTTAAGCAGTGCAGTTCTAGTTATGGCTCCAAAAGACGGTAACAGTAATGCGCTAATTGGCTTTGACTATACAACTTTCCATATTTACGAAGTACCAGACCCAAGTCAATTACCTGATAGCTATGATTTTGAAGCTGCAGGTTACCAAGACTTAGCACAAAGTTTCCAAAATAATGGAAGTATTTATACAAATGCAAATGGTGAAATGATTATTAATTTCGGTGCGATTGATAATCCGTATGTAGTAGTTATGGATTCACAATTCGATCCGACTTATAGTTCAAATTTAACAACTAGAGCGACTCTCTATGCAACAGATCAATCTGGTTATGAAGCAAGTTATTTCTTTGATAACAGCTTTGTAACTGAAAACAGCTCAGGTACTGGAGATGGAACACTTGAAACTTATAGATTAGGTGACTATGTATGGGAAGATACTAATCAAAATGGTATTCAAGATAGTGGAGAAACACCAATTTCAAACGTTTTAGTTACACTTAAAGATGCTAACGGCAATATTATCAATACAGCAGTAACAGATAGATACGGTAACTATTTATTCTCAGATTTAAATAACGGAGACTATACAGTAGAATTTAGTACACCAGAAGGCTATGTTCCGACTACACAAAATGCTGGAACAGATAGCACAGTAGATTCAAATGGTTTAGTTGTACCTGTAACAATTAATGGTGCGGACAACTTAACAATCGACTCTGGTTTCTATCAACCTGTAGCTGCGACATACAACTTAGGCGATTATGTATGGGAAGATTCAAATAAAGACGGCATCCAAAACTCAAATGAAGTGGGTATCGCAGGCGTAACAGTGACATTAACAAAACCAGACGGCACGACTGAAACAACAGTAACAGGTGCTGACGGTAAATATGAATTCACTGGTTTAGAAAACGGCGAGTACACAGTTAACTTCTCAACGCCAGCAGGTTACGAAGCAACACTAGTAAATCAAGGTAATCTAACAGAACTTGATTCAAATGGAACAACAACAACAGTTATCATTAATAATGCTGATGATTATACAATCGACAGCGGATTCTTCAAACCAGTTGTTGAACCAGAACCAGTACCGGCGACATACAACTTAGGCGACTATGTATGGGAAGATTCAAATAAAGATGGTATCCAAAACTCAAATGAAGTGGGTATCGCAGGTGTAACAGTCACATTGACAAAACCAGATGGCACAACTGAAACAACAGTTACAGATGCGAATGGTAAATATGAATTCACTGGCCTAGAAAACGGCGACTACACAGTAGACTTCACAACACCGGAAGGTTATGAGCCGACGGCTGTCAACGTAGGTGATGATGCATTGGATTCAGATGGCGCATCAACAACAGTGACAATCAATAACGCGGATAACTACACAATCGACAGCGGATTCTTCAAACCAGTCGTTGCCCCAGAACCAGTACCGGCGACATACAACTTAGGCGACTATGTATGGGAAGATTCAAACAAAGATGGTATCCAAAACTCAAATGAAGTGGGTATCGCAGGCGTAACAGTGACATTAACAAAACCAGACGGATCAACAGTAACGACAGTTACAGATGCGAATGGTAAATATGAATTCACTGGCCTAGAAAACGGCGACTACACAGTAGACTTCACAACACCGGAAGGTTATGAGCCGACGGCTGTCAACGTAGGTGATGATGCATTGGATTCAGATGGCGCATCAACAACAGTGACAATCAATAACGCGGATAACTATACAATCGACAGCGGATTCTTCAAACCAGTCGTTGCCCCAGAACCAGTACCGGCGACATACAACTTAGGCGACTATGTATGGGAAGATTCAAACAAAGATGGTATCCAAAACTCAAATGAAGTGGGTATCGCAGGCGTAACAGTGACATTAACAAAACCAGACGGATCAACAGTAACGACAGTTACAGATGCGAACGGTAAATATGAATTCACTGGCCTAGAAAATGGCGACTACACAGTAGATTTCGCAACACCGGAAGGTTATGAGCCGACGGCTGTCAATGTAGGCGATGACGCATTGGATTCAGATGGCGCATCAACAACAGTGACAATCGATAACGCAGATAACTATACAATCGATTCAGGATTCTTCAAACCAGTCGTTGCTCCAGAACCAGTACCAGCAACATATAACTTAGGTGATTTTGTATGGGAAGATTCAAACAAAGATGGTATCCAAAACTCAAATGAAGTGGGTATCGCAGGCGTAACAGTAACGTTGACAAAACCAGACGGATCAACAGTAACGACAGTTACAGATGCTGACGGTAAATATGAATTTACTGGCTTAGAAAACGGCGACTACACAGTAGATTTCACAGCACCAGAAGGCTACGAAACAACATTAGTTAACGTAGGCGATGACGCATTGGATTCAGACGGTGCATCAACAACAGTGACAATCGATAACGCGGATAACTATACAATCGATTCAGGATTCTTCAAACCAGTCGTTGCCCCAGAACCAGTACCGGCGACATACAACTTAGGTGACTATGTATGGGAAGATTCAAATAAAGACGGCATCCAAAACTCAAATGAAGTGGGTATCGCAGGTGTAACAGTGACATTAACAAAACCAGATGGCACAACTGAAACAACAGTTACAGATGCGAACGGTAAATATGAATTCACTGGCCTAGAAAACGGCGACTACACAGTAGACTTCACAACACCGGAAGGTTATGAGCCGACGGCTGTCAATGTAGGCGATGACGCATTGGATTCAGATGGTGCATCAACAACAGTGACAATCGATAACGCAGATAACTATACAATCGACAGCGGATTCTTCAAACCAGTCGTTGCTCCAGAACCAGTACCAGCAACATACAACTTAGGTGACTATGTATGGGAAGATTCAAATAAAGACGGCATCCAAAACTCAAATGAAGTGGGTATCGCAGGTGTAACAGTCACATTGACAAAACCAGACGGATCAACAGTAACGACAGTTACAGATGCGAATGGTAAATATGAATTCACTGGCCTAGAAAACGGCGACTACACAGTAGATTTCGCAACACCGGAAGGTTATGAGCCGACGGCTGTCAATGTAGGCGATGACGCATTGGATTCAGATGGTGCATCTACAACAGTGACAATTGATAACGCGGATAACTATACAATCGACAGCGGTTTCTTCAAACCAGTCGTTGCCCCTGAACCAGTACCGGCGACATACAACTTAGGCGACTATGTATGGGAAGATTCAAACAAAGATGGTATCCAAAACTCAAATGAAGTAGGTATCGAAGGCGTTGAAGTAACGTTGACGAAACCAGATGGTTCAACAGTAACGACAACAACAGACAATAACGGTAACTACGAGTTCACAAACTTACCGAATGGCGACTATACGATCACATTCGAAACACCTGAAGGTTATGAACCGACAACACCAAACGTTGGTAATCCTGAATTAGATTCAAACGGAACAACAACAACTGTAACTGTAGATAATGCAGACGATAAGACAATTGATTCTGGTTTCTACAAACCAACAGTTGAACCAACACCAGTTCCAGCAACATACAACTTAGGTGATTATGTATGGGAAGATAGTAATAAAGACGGCATCCAAAACTCAAATGAAGTAGGTATCGAAGGTGTAACGGTAACATTAACAAAACCAGATGGATCAACAGTTACAACAACAACAGATGCAAATGGTAAGTATGAATTTACTGATTTACCAAACGGTGAATATACAATTACATTTGAAGCTCCTGAAGGTTATGAACCAACATTAGTTAATGTAGGAAATACTGCACTTGATTCAGACGGTACATCAACAACAGTTACAATCAATAACGCAGATAACTACACAATTGATAGCGGCTTCTTTAAACCAGTAGTAGAACCAACTCCAGTCCCAGCAACATACACAGTTGGTGATAAAGTTTGGGAAGATACAAACAAAGACGGAGTACAAAATTCAAATGAACCAGGTATCCCAGGCGTAGAAGTGACATTGACAAAACCAGACGGATCAACAGTTACAACTACAACAGACGAAAATGGTAATTATGAGTTCACAAACTTACCGAATGGTGAATACACAATTACATTTGAAACGCCTGAAGGTTATGAACCAACATTAGTTAATGTAGGAAATACTGCTTTAGACTCAGACGGCAAAACTGTAACAGTGATTGTAAATAACGCAGATGATAAAACAATCGATAGCGGATTCTACAAACCAGTAGTAGAACCAACACCAGAAGAGCCGACACCAAACGAGCCGACACCAGATATCCCAACACCGGAACAACCGACACCAAACGAACCAACACCAGAGGATCCAACACCGGAACAACCGACACCAAACGAACCAACACCAGATAACCCAACACCGGAACAACCGACACCAAACGAACCAACACCAGAGAATCCAACGCCGGAACAACCGACACCAAATGAACCAACACCAGAAGAACCAGGCACACCTGAAAAACCGGAAGTTCCAACAACGCCGGAAGAACCAGGCACACCTGAAAAACCAGAAGTTCCAACAACACCGGAAGAACCAGGCACACCTGAAAAACCAGAAGTTCCAACAACACCAGAAGAGCCAGGCACACCTGAAAAACCAGAAGTTCCAACAGCACCGGAAGAGCCAGGCACACCTGAAAAACCAGAAGTTCCAACAACGCCAGAAGAGCCAACTGCACCAGCTGTTACTCCAGCTCCAAGCGTTGAACAACCAGCAGTTGAGAAACAAGAAAAGCCTTCTGAAGAAGCAACTTCTAAAGAGAAGAAAGAAGCTTTACCAGACACAGGTGAAACAGAAAGCACAAATAACGCACCATTATTCGGTGGATTATTTGCAGCTCTTGGTTCAATCTTGTTATTCGGTAAACGTCGTAAAGACAATAAAGATAAACAATAAGTTTAACTAAAAAATCTATCAGTGATTTTTGGAACACATCTCATTTGAGGTGTGTTCTTTTTTTATACATAATGAAAGTAATAGGGGTTAAAAGAAATTATTGAATTTGCAGCGTTTAAATAGATAAAACGAAGAAAAGGTGATTTAATGACGAAAATGAGCGATTATCAATCTCCAATAGGAACATTAACACTTGTAAGCGAAGATGATGTATTGACTGGTATTTATTACGAAGGACAAATTAATAAAGAAGATCCGAATATAGATAAAGTGGCATTGACTTCAGTGCCAGTTTTTAACCAAGTCAGAGAATGGTTGAATCGATATTTCAATGGAGAAAATCCTGAAATTAATTTTAAATACCATGCATCTGGTACGGAATTCAGAGAGCAAGTTTGGAATGAACTTGTCAACATTCCATATGGTGAATTAATAACATATGGAGATATAGCACGTAAAATTGCGCAGCTAAGAGGTAAGAAGAAAATGTCTGCACAAGCAGTTGGTGGAGCAGTGGGGAGTAATCCAATTTCTATTATCATCCCTTGCCACCGTGTGGTAGGCCACCATAACAAGCTTACTGGATATGGCGGCGGATTAGATAGGAAACGTTATTTATTAGAATGCGAACATCATGACTTAAATCAATTTACTACTTAACTTTTTAAACAATGATGTAAGAATTTTTCTGCTTGAAAGTATATTGCTTTAGTATCACTATTAAATGAACGATCAAAATCGTGTTCATCACTATCGATTGTAATTAAGGTGGAATTAGGAATATGTTGTGCCAACCTTTCACTTTCACTAAAAGGAACGTCAATATCTTTTAAGGCATGTGCAATAAAAACGGGCGGCATTTGTTTTAAATCAAGAGAACTTAAGTTTAATTCCGGATTTTCAGCATCTTGAATACTTACAAATTCATACCACTGTCCATTACCTCTAGTATATAAATATAGTGGGTAACGGAACTGAATCGGTCCTTTTGTAACCGGTTGTGATTGAACCATCATATCAATCATAGCTGAGTTCAGATGGGCCGTTTTCTTTTGGAATTCACTATGTGGTAATTTGAATTCAGGTAAGTTCACTTTTGCGTAACCATAAAAATCAATGACACCCTTGACAGTACGTTGAGATGCGATTTGTAAGGCTAGATATCCACCAGAAGACCGCCCGAAAGTAAAAATTGGTAAATCAGGATACATTTTATTGGTACTATCAAATACTAAGAAAGCATCATTAATAATCGTGTAGATATTGGATTCTGGCGCTAATCGATAGGGTGCTTCAACTAAATGAAAATGATGTGTCAATATTTGAATGGCCTCATTAGATAAATCATGCGGTGAACCCGCAATTAAACCACCACCATGATAATAAATAATAATACCTTTTGGTCGTTGTTTTGAGAAGTGGGTTCTGATTTGAAGTTGGAAATTATCAGGTGTTTGTATGGTATGTGTTTGTGTATTTATTAGAATCACTACTTTCTTTTTGGATAAGTCGCTATAAATGTCTTGTTTATAGTTTAATCTTTCCTGAAAAGAAAAACGAATCATAAATGACTAAAGAGGGAATGACGCACATGGTCATCCCCTCTTATTCGTTGCTGTATTATTGGACAGATGCGCCAATTAAACCAAATACTATTGAAATAATAACTAGCACAATACCAAAGATAATAGAAACTTTTCCTGATAACTTACAAGTTTTATACAGTAAAAGGCTAAACAGATAACCAGAAAGTAAAGTTTGTAAGTTGAATACGCCAAGTACCTTATTACCTGGGTCAAATATATTCAAGCTTGTGATTGAAATTTTCACAATATCTAAACCAACAATCACTTGAATTGCTAAGACAATCAGTGCCACTAATGAGCTAATTAACAGCGCAAATAATGTTCCCGCAAAAATACTTTTCTTTTTTACATCAGATTTAAAAATACGCGCAATTGCCCAAACAATTAAAAATGCGATGAGTAAATAGAAAAGTTGTGAGAAGAGCCCTCCAATAACTGTGACTGGTCCCATAAAAGATCTAGCTTGTTCAATTTGTGTTTGACTCATATTTGGATTGGTTTGTTTCATGATTTCTGTCCAATCGCTAAAAGCGAAAGTTAACCAAAGTGAACCAATAACTACGACAATCCAAATAATTAAATTAAGTGCCCATTTTGGACGTTCTCTGAATTTGCTAAAGGCATCGCCTAGCAGTAATTTAGAATTTTCCATATGCCACTCCTTATGTATGATTTTATTCAAAGCGTACCATAGTCATTAATTTTAATAAACGGTTTTTCTAAAAATGATAAAAATTTTTATTGTTGCTACAATCATTTGATTGTGATATTAATGAACGTCGTAAAAATTAGTAGGTAATTTTAAAGATTATAAATATCTAACTTTATTCATGTAAAGGTATTCATTTATTTTTAAGTTGTGATATTATGCAATTGTGAGTTTAAAATTAATTGTTAGGAGAGAGAATTAGTGTGAAAAAGAAAATGACATGGATTATCTTAATCATTGCGGTAATTTTACTATTATTTATAATCGCAATCATTGTGAAAAATGTTGGAGGCACATCAAATAAAGAAGATACATATAGTGTCTACAAAGCTAAAAAAGAAAGTCCACTAACCATGCAAGGTAAAGCTTCTCCAGAAACAGTGAAGTCTTACCAAAATAATTCAACTATCGGTACATATATCAATACAACTGTTTCAAATGGTCAAAACGTTGAAAAGGGTCAACAAATTATCAGTTATGATACAAGTCAAAATCAGCGTCAGGGTTTAGTAGATAAAGTGAATCAATCGGAGCGTGCGAGACAAAAAGCACAAGAAAGTGTGAATCGTGCACCGAATGATGAACAAGCAAACGCACAACTTTCAGAAGCACAAGCTAATCTAAATAAAGCCAATCAATCATTAAATCAGTTTGATCAACAAATTAATGACAGCTTATTTGCGGCATTCAGTGGAAAGATCGAGATTATACAAGAAGATTATCCTAATGAAGGAGAAACAATTCTTCAATTAATCTCAAACGATCCACAAATTAAAACAACAGTTACTGAATATGATTTAAATAAAATTAAAGAAGGTCAGAAAATAGAATATAAAGTCAACAGTACAGGTGATAAAGGGACGGGTGAAGTGCTAAAGATATCAGAACTTCCTACAAGTTATGAAGACAGTCTGAATCAAAATGCGATGGGCGGTGCTTCTGCCGCAGGTGGTTCCGAAGAAGATGCCGGACAAGCCTCAAATCCTGTTGTGAATGACGTATCAGGTAAAGACAACTCAAATGATGCTTCAAAATATAACGTGCTTATCGGTCATTTATCTTCTCCAGTACGTGCAGGATTATCATTAGATGCTTCAGTTGCTTCTGATAAAATCAAAATCCCTCAAAATGTATTAGACAAAAATGATACAGTTTACGTGCTAAATAAAGAAAACAAAATTGAAAAACGTAAAATTAAAGTAGAAAAACAAGATGGTTCAATTTACGTTAAGTCAGGGTTGAAAGAAGGAGAACGTTTAGTCCAAAATCCTAAATCATCTCTAAAAGAGGGAGATAAGATTGAGGTGAAAGAATGATTAAGTTAGAAAACATCAATCGTTCTTTTAAAAACGGAGATAAAGTGAATCATATCTTAAAAGATATTTCCCTGGAAATAAAAAAGGGTGAATTTATCGCGATTATGGGACCTTCTGGTTCAGGTAAAAGTACATTGATTAATATCATAGGTTTCATTGATAGAGGCTATGAGGGCGACTATTTATTTAATAATCACAGCTATAAAAAGAGCTCTGATAATCAATTAGCTGAAATCAGAAACCAAGTTGTAGGTTTTGTCTTTCAAAATTTTAAATTGATACAAAACAATACAGTACTAGAAAATGTCAGTATTCCTTTAGTTTACGCCGGAATTAACAGTCAAGAACGTAAAAAACGTGTCTTAGATACTCTGCACAATGTTGGGCTCTACGACAAAGAAAATTTTGTGCCGAATAAATTATCCGGTGGTCAGCAACAACGGGTGGCAATTGCACGTTCAATAGTGAATCAACCAAAGTTTATTATCGCAGATGAACCTACAGGTGCGCTCGATTCAAAGACTTCAGAAGATATTATGGAATTATTTATACGTCTGAATCAAGAACAAGAGACTACGATGATTATGGTGACACATGATCGAGCAGTAGCTGAAAAAGCTGATCGCATCTTTCATATCTTAGATGGACGCATTCAGGAAGAAGAGGTGAAAAAATGAGTCGATTATCTAATATACTCATTGTATCCCTACGTTCTATTATGAAAAATAAACGACGCAATATCTTTACGATGATTGGAATTATTATTGGTATTGCAGCTGTTATTACGATTATGTCTCTAGGAAATGGATTTAAAAAGACCGCAAATGAACAGTTTTCAGATTCAGGTGTGTCTAAAGATACTGCGCTCATTAGCTTTATGCAGTCTACGGATGCTGATATAAAAACAGAGCCTTTTGCTCCTAGTGATATTCAATTGGCAGAAAGAGAAAAAGGTGTTGAAAAAGCACAGATTAAAAAAGATAAAGATCAAGCATTCACAGCTAAAGTGACGAATTCACGTAAAAATGGCAATGCAAATATTTACGTGAAGGACCGATTTAACAACGTAGATGAAGGCCACGGATTTAATCAGGGTGATAATGCGATTAAAAATAAAGTAGTAACTATTGATAAGAAATTAGCTGAGAATTTATTTGATCGCCCTAAAAAAGCAGTTGGACAATCACTATATATTAATGGACAAGGGTTTAAGATTGTCGGCGTAACTACGGATGATGGCTTTGAAAATAATGTCGTAAACATGCCGACACAAACGCTTGAACATTATTTACCCAATCTAACGCAAGATTTTGCACAGTTAGAAGTTAAGATCGAAGATGGTCATAATAAAAAAGAAGTAGGTGAACGTGTCGCGAAGGTGTTATCGAAAAAAGGAAGCGGCCAAGCAGCAGGTAGTTACCAGTATTCAGATATGGAAGAGATGATGAAAGGCATCAGTAAAATATTTGATGGGATTACGTATTTCGTAGCAGCAGTTGCCGGAATTTCTTTATTCATTGCAGGTATTGGTGTAATGAATGTGATGTACATTTCTGTCGCGGAGCGTTCAGAAGAAATTGCTATTCGTCGCGCATTCGGTGCTAAAGCGAGAGATATTGAGATACAATTCTTAGTCGAAAGTGTTGTACTGTGTTTAATCGGAGGTATTATTGGCTTATTATTAGGTATTGGTATTGCATCGCTTGTCGATGTAGTTACACCAGATTATATTAAGAGTGCTGTAAGTTTAGGTTCTGTATTGCTCGCGGTTGGCGTATCAACTTTAATTGGTATTATATTCGGTTGGATACCAGCACGTGCTGCAGCTAAAAAAGAATTGATTGATATTATTAAATAGAAAGGAAACAGACCAAGAGTTGAAAAGTTCTTCGGTCTGTTTTTCTAGATATATAGCACTTCAGCAGTTGATATTATAAAATGGTGGTATATGTGAAAAGTATGAAATAGTAATAGTAAAAAAGAGAAGGGGCACAAACATGGATATTAAACAAATGGGATATTTTATTGCAGTTGTACAACATGGTGGTATGACAAATGCCTCTAAAGAACTTTATATTGCGCAACCTACAATCAGTAAGGCAATCAAAGATTTAGAAAATGAACTAGGCAGCGCATTATTTGATCGAAGTAAACGTCATTTAACTTTGACCGACAGCGGAGAGATTTTTTATAAGAAATCATTAGAAATTATGAATTTATTTGAAAACTTGCCTAAAGAAGTGAATCAGTTAAAAGGGCTTGAAGCGGGACACATCAGTATTGGATTATCAGCGGTGATGAACATGAATAAATTCATTGATACATTAGGCAACTTCCATCAAATGTATCCAAACATTACCTATAACTTAGTAGAGAATGGCGGGAAGGCGCTAGAATCTCAAATTATCAATAATGAAATTGATATTGGTATTACAACTTTACCAGTAGACAGTGCTATTTTTGAGTCTATTCCACTTTATACAGAAGACATCTTGTTAGTTGTTAGTGAAACACATCCATTCGCTGGTCGTGAAATGGTAGAAATGCATGAGTTAGCAAATGAAGACTTTATCTTATTTAACGAAGATTTCTATTTAAACGATAAAATCATTGAAACAGCTAAACGTTCGGGCTTTGTGCCTAAGACTATTTCTAAAATTTCTCAGTGGAATTTTATTGAAAACTTATTAACGGCTGGATTAGGTGTCAGTATTTTACCAGAAAACATTGTGAAAATGCTTCGAGGACCTATTCATAGTGCTAAAATCAATGACTCTGCTATGAGATGGCAATTAGGTGTTATATGGAAAAAAGAAAAGTATATTAATTATGCAACAAGAGAATATATTGATTACATGAAGTCATCATTGACTATGTAAAATAGTTTAGGGACACCGCTTTAAGTGTGTCTCTTTTTTTGTTTGATTGTAATATACCTAAAGGGGGTATATGATAAATGTGGGAGTAAAGAAAGGGTGAAAGGTATGTTGAAAAGAATCGGAATGGTTATGTTAACGTCATCATTGATACTTACCGCTTGTTCAAATAATCAAGAGGACACACAAACCTCGAGTCAAAATGCTCAAAATACAACGCAAGATAAACAAACTTCACGTGAAGGAGAACACCACATGAATCACCATCATGGTCAAATGCCTGAGCATATGCATCATGCGCGTCATAGTCAGTTTAACAAGGGTGATGATGTCAGATTGAAAGAAGGACATATGCCAGGCATGATGAACGCTGACGGCGAAGTTAAAGGCGCTTATAATACGTGTGTGTACGAAGTTAGTTACAAACCAACTGATGGCGGTAAAAAGGTTTCGCATCACAAATGGGTTGTGAATGAAGAAATAGAAAACGCACCGGAAGAAGGTTTCAAAAAAGGGGATACAGTTACTTTGAAAGCTGATCATATGAAAGGTATGAAAGGTGCCAAAGCAACTATTGATAAGGTCGAAAAAACAACAGTGTATACAGTAGATTATAAAGATAAAGACAATGGCAAGATGGTTAAGAATCATATGTGGATGACTGAAGATGAATTATCGCCGAGATAAGAATAGTTCACTAGAATGTCATAATGCGTGATTAAACGAATGTTTGTACGGGGAATATAGTGTAATCAATAGCATTTAACAATATTTTTAATGTTTTCTTTCCAAAATAAGACAGTTGTTCGGTAAAATGAACAGCTGTTTTTGTATGCAGCTAAATATATTGTTAAGACTGTCAGAAAGGGGTATATACGTTATGGAACATGATTGAAAGTAACAAAAGTTTTTATTTGGAAGAAAAAGTAATCG
>NZ_PZGG01000060.1 GCF_003043455.1 Staphylococcus simulans
AATAAACCGTATTTGATTCCGAACATTGACCAGTTTTTCGCAAAATCAACTGTTCCGAAAATTAATCCAATTAACGGCATAATGATATAAGTGACAAGTGAAGTGACAATTTTATTGAATGCAGCTCCCATAACAACTGCGACAGCTAAATCTAATACATTTCCTTTAAACGCAAACTCTTTAAATTCTTTAAACACGAGTAAGTCCTCCTAATTTTTCTAAAGTTAATTATACATTAATGTTTTAAGTAATAAAATACATTTTTTTAGCAGTTGTATTTTTGTCTAATAGTAAGCGTTTGCTTAAAAAAAGTTAAAATTTCTTAGTTTTTTATCTGGTAAGAGGGTATGTTAAAGTAATGTATAATTACAATGAAAGAAATCAAGTTGTTAATTGTTAAATGTATTTTTAATAAAATTGATTTATATACGATTGTATAATCAATTTTCCTAAATTTGCCTATACAACTTGATTTTGTTATGATTATACTTGGTTTTTCACTAAAATGATATTTTGTTATAAAATATCAATTGCATATCATTGACAACAAAATATATAGAAAGGGAGTAATTGATTATGAATTCTTCTCAAAGAGGTAAGAAGCTCTCACCAGTCTTTATTTATGCTTCAATTATTGTACTCATTGTAGTACTTGCTGGTGCAATCTTCCCATCACAGTTTGATCATGTTACAAATACAATCAAACTATGGATTACCGATAAATTGGGTTGGTATTACTTAATCTTAACTACAATCCTAGTATTCTTCTGTGTTTTCCTTATCTTCAGTCCAATTGGAAAATTGAAACTAGGTAAGCCGAACGACAAACCTGAGTTCAATACGATTTCATGGTTTGCGATGTTATTCAGTGCAGGTATGGGTATCGGTTTAGTATTCTATGGTGCAGCAGAACCAATGGGACATTTTGCGGCACCGCCTAATGCGAAACCGGAAACAGCTCAAGCCTATACAGAAGCATTACGTTCTACGTTCTTCCACTGGGGCTTCCATGCATGGGCAACTTATGGTGTAGTAGCATTAGCACTTGCTTATGCACAGTTCAGAAAAGGAGAACCAGGTTTATTATCTAAAACGTTACGACCTATTTTAGGTGATAAAGTTGATGGACCTATTGGTACTATCATTGACGTACTAGCAGTCTTCGCGACTGTTGTTGGTGTGGCAGTATCATTAGGTATGGGTGCGTTACAAATCAATGGTGGTTTACATTACTTATTCGGCCTTCCAAACAATGTTTGGATACAAGGCATTATTATCGTTGTTGTAACAATCCTGTTTATTGCATCAGCTTGGTCTGGTATCAGTAAAGGGATTCAATATTTAAGTAACTTAAACATTGGTTTAGGCACAATCTTAATGATTGTGGCATTAATTATTGGTCCAACTGTTTTAATTTTAGACATGTTAACTAGTTCAACAGGTAGCTTGTTGAATACATTCTTGTCTAACAGTTTTGACACAGCGGCGTTAAATCCGAAAAAACGTGAATGGATGTCAGGCTGGACACTATACTATTGGGGCTGGTGGTTAAGCTGGAGTCCATTCGTAGGTGTGTTCATTGCACGTGTATCTAAAGGACGTTCAATTCGTGAATTCGTTTCAGGCGTGCTATTAGTACCAGCATTAGTCAGCTTCATTTGGTTCAGTGTGTTTGGTGTACTAGGTATTGAAACTGGTAAAAAACACAAAGAAATCTTTGATATGGCACCAGAAACGCAATTATTCGCAGTGTTTAATCACTTGCCACTAGGAATTATATTATCAATTGTAGCGTTACTATTGATTGCATCATTCTTCGTTACTTCTGCAGACTCAGCAACATTCGTGCTAGGTATGCAGACGTCATATGGTTCATTAGAACCAGCATCATACATTAAAGTAACTTGGGGTATTGCGCAATCATTAATCGCATTCATCTTGTTATTCTCAGGCGGAGATACTGGCTTGAACTCACTGCAAAGTGCGGCAATTATCAGTGCCTTGCCATTCTCCATTGTGATCATATTAATGATGATCGCCTTTTACAAAGATGCGAACCGTGAACGTAAGTTCTTAGGCTTAACATTGACGCCTAACAAGCATCGTTTAGAAGAATATGTGAAATATTCACAACAAGATTATGAAGAAGATATTTTAGAAAAACGTAAAGTACGTCAACAATCACAAAATCTTGATTCTTAATTGAATTTTTATATGCGTTGTCTTTCAATCATTGCATTGAAAGGCAGCGCATTTTTTCATATTTAGCAGTTAAATAAATGAAAATTATTCTCAATACATAATAGATACTTATTACACGAAGTGGATATGATAAGATATACTTATACATACTGATTATAAAACAAAAACAATGAACAATTGGTTTTTAATGAATATCAGTTGTATTCGCTATCATATCAATATACAATCTAAGTAAAGGCATAATATTAATCAGGGGGGATTTAGATGTCTTCTAACTTAAAAGAGCAAGCAAAGAAAACGTTTACTTTAAACGACAAAACGTATACTTTTTACGATTTGCAGTCATTAGAAGAACAAGGTTTAACTAAAATCAACAAATTGCCATATTCAATTCGAGTATTATTGGAATCGGTGTTACGTCAAGAGGATGGCTTCGTAATTACTGATGACCATATTAAAGAATTAGCGAAATTCGGTAATGGTGCTGAAGGTGCAGTGCCGTTCAAACCATCTCGTGTTATCTTACAAGACTTCACAGGTGTACCAGCAGTTGTTGACTTAGCTTCATTACGTAAAGCAATGGATGATGTAGGCGGCGATATTAATAAAATTAACCCGGAAGTACCTGTAGACTTAGTTATTGACCACTCAGTACAAGTAGACAGCTACGCGAATCCAGATGCATTACGTCAAAACATGAAATTAGAATTCCACCGTAACTTCGAACGTTACGAATTCTTAAACTGGGCAACAAAAGCATTCGATAACTACAATGCTGTACCACCAGCAACAGGTATCGTGCACCAAGTTAACTTAGAGTATTTAGCTAACGTTGTGCATGCTAGAGACGTTGATGGAGAAACAGTTGCATTCCCAGATACATTAGTCGGTACTGACTCTCATACGACAATGATCAATGGTCTTGGCGTATTAGGTTGGGGTGTCGGCGGTATTGAAGCTGAAGCAGGTATGTTAGGTCAACCTTCATACTTCCCAATTCCAGACGTAATCGGTGTTCGTTTAGAAAACCAATTACCACAAGGTGCAACAGCAACTGACTTAGCTTTACGTGTAACTGAAGAGTTACGTAAAAAAGGCGTAGTCGGCAAATTCGTAGAATTCTATGGTCCTGGTGTTCAACACTTGCCATTAGCTGACCGTGCTACAATCGCTAACATGGCACCTGAATATGGTGCAACATGTGGTTTCTTCCCAGTTGATGAAGAATCATTAAAATATTTACGTTTAACAGGACGTACTGAAGAACAAATTGAACTAGTTGAAGAATACTTGAAACAAAACCATATGTTCTTCGATGTAGAAAAAGAAGATCCTTCATACACAGATGTGCTTGAATTAGACTTATCTACTGTAGAACCTTCTCTATCAGGTCCTAAACGTCCACAAGACTTAATTAAATTAGGTGACATGAAACAAGAATTCGAAAAAGCTGTAACTGCACCAGCAGGCAACCAAGGTTTCGGATTCGATGAGTCTGAATTCGAAAAAGAAGCAACTATCGAATTCGCAGATGGTCATACTGCTAAAATGACAACAGGTGATATCGCAATTGCAGCGATCACTTCATGTACAAACACATCTAACCCATATGTAATGTTAGGTGCTGGTTTAGTTGCGAAAAAAGCAGTTGAAAAAGGCTTAAAAGTACCTGAGTACGTGAAAACTTCACTTGCACCAGGTTCAAAAGTAGTAACAGGTTATTTAGATGATTCAGGCTTACAAGAGTACTTAGATGCATTAGGCTTTAACTTAGTAGGTTATGGTTGTACGACTTGTATCGGTAACTCTGGTCCATTATTACCAGAAATTGAAAAAGCAGTTTCAGGTGAAGATTTACTTGTTACTTCTGTATTATCAGGTAACCGTAACTTCGAAGGTCGTATCCACCCATTAGTAAAAGGTAACTACTTAGCATCACCACCATTAGTTGTGGCATATGCTTTAGCAGGTACTGTGGATATCGATTTACAAAATGACCCAATCGGTCAAGACAAAGATGGCAACGATGTATACTTAGATGATATCTGGCCATCAATCAAAGAAGTTGCTGATATAGTTGAAAGCACTGTTACACCTGACTTATTCCGTGAAGAATATTCAGATGTATACACAAATAATGAAATGTGGAATGAAATTGAAACAACGGATCAACCATTATATGATTTCGATCCAAGCTCAACTTATATCCAAAACCCTACATTCTTCGAAGGTTTATCAAAAGAACCAGGCAAAATCGAACCGCTTAAAGGTTTACGTGTGATGGGTAAATTTGGTGACTCAGTAACAACTGACCACATTTCACCAGCAGGTGCAATCGGTAAAGATACTCCAGCAGGTCAATACTTGCAAGAAAATGGCGTACCAATCAGAGAGTTCAACTCATACGGTTCTCGTCGTGGTAACCACGAAGTTATGATTAGAGGTACGTTCGCAAACATCCGTATCAAAAACCAATTAGCGCCAGGTACAGAAGGCGGCTTCACAACTTACTGGCCTACAGGTGAAGTAATGTCGATCTATGATGCAGCTATGAAATACAAAGAAGACGGTACTGGATTAGTTGTCTTAGCAGGCAACGACTATGGTATGGGTTCTTCACGTGACTGGGCTGCCAAAGGTACAAACTTACTAGGCGTTAAGACAGTTATTGCACAAAGCTACGAACGTATCCACCGTTCTAACTTAGTTATGATGGGTGTATTACCGCTTCAATTCCAAGACGGCGACTCAGCTGACAGCCTTGGATTAGATGGTACTGAAGAAATTTCAGTAGATATCGATGAATCAGTTAAACCACATGACAAAGTAAAAGTAACAGCTAAAAAAGAAAATGGTGAAACAATCGAATTCGATGTAATCGCACGTTTCGATTCACAAGTTGAATTAGACTACTACCGTCATGGCGGTATCTTACAACTTGTATTACGTAACAAATTAGCTAATGCATAAGGGTTCAACCTTATTCATATAGAACATGATATGAGGCTAAGATAGTTTGAAACTGTCTTAGCCTCTTCATTTTGTGCTATCATATAACATGGAATGAGAATAGAAAGTGTGGCGTAAAAATGATATACAGTATTACTGAAGTAGAAGCAAGATATCAAGAAACTGATAAAATGGGATTCATTTATCACGGCAACTATGCGACGTGGTTTGAAGTTGCTCGTACAGACTATATAAGCAAGCTTGGCTTCAATTATGCCGATATGGAAGCACGCGGCATTATTTCTCCAGTCACGCACTTAGATGTGAAATTTATTAAGCCTGTGACTTATCCTGAAAAAGTGAAAGTAAAAACATGGGTAGAACGTTATTCACGTTTACGTTCTTTATATCGTTATGAAATTTATAATGAAAAAGGAGAAATCGCGACTACAGGCTCAACTGAATTGATTTGTATGACTGAAGATACGCATACACCAATTCGTTTAGATCGTTACTTCCCAGATTGGCATGAGGTATATCAAGAAGTAGAAAAACGAAACAAAGCCGGCGAACAATTTGAAGTTACTGATGGTCTTCAATAAGTAAATAAGCATAAAAAAACTGGGACATCTGAATGCCCCAGTTTTATATGTGTTGAGAGATGCTATTAAAATTTGAAAGTAATTTCATCTTTATCATCAACGTCGATAGTTAATGTTACATCTTCAAAGTACCATAAATCTTTTTCGGCAATAATGATATCTACACCGTCAAAGTCTTGTTCAAATCCAATTTCAATGGGTTGATCATTGCGGTTATCAATATTAAATGCAGGGCTGAAACCTTGTTTGATTTGAGGTTCTCCGCCATAACGCACAAAGATATGAATAGCTTTGCCTTCTTCAGGTAATTCAAATTCGTCTTTGAACCAGTTGATTGCTTTATCTGTCAATTTCAATTCCATGGTAAAACTCCTCTCATTATTACCAAAATAATATGATGCATATAATGATTTATATATAAGAGTATAACCGTTATGGTACCATGATTAACCTCAAATGCTCAATTTATTTAAAAAGAGTAGAACGGATTTGACGAAATTTTGTATAGCTATAAAAAAACCGGAACACATTATGTCCCGGTTTGTGGTTTACATCCATTTAATTTTAGGTTCTTCACCTTTAAAGATTCTTATAATATTTGTTCGGTGTCTGATAATCAATAAGACAGCGACTATGATGCTGACACTTAACAAGATATAATCTTGAATAATAAGTGATCCGATAACACAGCAAATAGCTGCGACGATACTTGATAATGACACATATTTAGTCAGTTTTAATGTAATAAAGAAGATAGCTGCTAAGATTAAAAGTAAAATCGGAGCAACACCTAATACGACACCTGCACTGGTTGCGACAGCTTTTCCGCCTTTGAATTTAAGGAAGATTGGAAAAACATGTCCGACTATCGCAAATACACCGACAATCATGCCGTGTGTAAAGAATTCACTGATTGGTCCTGTCGGATGTACCGGGAACCATAGTGGAAAGAAGACTACAATAAAACCTTTAAATATATCTAAGAAAGTTACAGCAAATCCGGCAGGTCGGCCTAATACACGAAAACTGTTAGTGGCACCGGTATTGCCGCTTCCATACTGTCTTATATCTTTTTTGAAAAATAATTTTCCGATTATGATACCGCTTGGGAATGAACCTACTAAATAGGCGAGCAGCAACATGAGTACAATCATCATTGACTTTGACACTTCCTTTATTGACGATAACGTTATTTTACCATACTCCAACACTTTGAAGTGGACTGTTCTGTTATTTTTACGACACATTCTCGTTATTTATAGTTTAAGCGACAATGTTAGATTTTCATAGTAACAAAATCTTTTATCGAATGAAATCTTTTTTCGTTATGTTGTAAAATGTTATCACATTCAAATCAATTTCTGGCTTGCATTTTGCCTTGATTTAAGTAAGAATGTTTATTGTAATGTTTTATAAACGAACGTACGTTTGTAGGAGGCGAAGGATCGATTGGCAACAAATAAACGACAAAACTATTCGGACGATTCTATTCAAGTACTTGAAGGATTAGAAGCAGTCCGCAAAAGACCAGGAATGTATATTGGGTCAACCGATAAACGTGGTTTACACCACTTAGTATATGAAATCGTAGATAACTCAGTAGATGAGGTATTGAACGGTTATGGTAATGAAATCAAAGTGACTATCAATAAAGATGATAGTATCACGATAGAAGATAACGGACGTGGGATGCCGACGGGGATTCATAAATCTGGTAAACCGACAGTAGAAGTTATCTTTACAGTCTTGCATGCCGGCGGTAAGTTCGGCCAAGGCGGCTATAAAACATCAGGCGGCTTACATGGTGTAGGTGCTTCTGTAGTTAACGCATTAAGTGAATGGTTAGTCGTTGAGATTTATAGAGACGGCTCTATTTATGAACAGCGTTTCAACAAAGGAGGATTACCTGCAACGGGTTTAGAGAAAAAAGGAAAGACACGTAAAAAAGGAACGAAAGTGACGTTTAAACCGGATCCTGAAATCTTTAAATCAGCAACATCATTTAATTTTGATACATTAAGCGAACGCCTACAAGAATCAGCCTTCCTGTTAAAAAATCTAAAAATCACTTTAACAGACTTACGTTCTGGTAAAGAAAGAGAAGAAATATATCATTATGAAGACGGCATCAAAGAATTTGTGTCTTATGTCAATGAAGGTAAAGAAGTCTTACATGACGTAGCGACATTTTCAGGAGAAGCTAATGGTATCGAAGTAGATATCGCTTTCCAATATAATGATCAATATTCTGAAAGTATCTTAAGCTTTGTCAATAACGTACGTACTAAAGACGGCGGTACACATGAAGTCGGTTTCAAGACTGCGATGACACGTGTATTCAATGATTATGCACGTCGAATTGGTGAATTAAAAGCAAAAGATAAAAATTTAGATGGTAATGATATTCGTGAAGGCTTAACAGCTATTATTTCTGTACGTATTCCTGAAGAATTACTGCAATTCGAAGGGCAAACAAAGTCTAAACTAGGTACGGCAGAAGCGAGAAGTGCTGTTGATAGTGTGGTTGCTGAGAAACTACCATTCTATTTAGAAGAAAAAGGACAATTATCAAAATCGCTAGTCAAAAAAGCAGTGAAAGCACAACAAGCCAGAGAAGCTGCGCGTAAAGCACGTGAAGATGCACGTTCTGGCAAAAAGAACAAGCGTAAAGATACGTTGTTATCTGGTAAGTTAACACCAGCGCAAAGTAAAAATACGGAGAAAAAAGAACTGTACCTAGTCGAAGGTGACTCTGCAGGCGGTTCAGCTAAACTCGGTCGAGATCGTAAGTATCAAGCAATTTTACCATTACGCGGTAAAGTTATTAATACTGAGAAAGCCCGTCTAGAAGATATTTTCAAAAACGAAGAAATTAACACGATTATTCATACTATCGGTGCGGGAGTAGGAACTGAATTCAAATTAGAAGACAGCAACTATAACCGTGTGATTATTATGACCGATGCCGATACTGACGGTGCACATATCCAAGTCTTATTATTAACGTTCTTCTTTAAATACATGAAGCCGCTTGTACAAGCAGGTCGTGTCTTTATTGCCTTGCCTCCGCTTTATAAATTAGAAAAAGGAAAAGGCAAAGCGAAGAAAGTAGAATATGCATGGACAGATGACGAGTTAGAGAAACTTCAAAAGCAATTAGGTAAAGGTTTCAGTTTACAACGTTATAAAGGTTTAGGTGAAATGAATCCTGACCAGTTGTGGGAAACTACTATGAACCCAGAAACGCGCACGTTGATTCGTGTCAATGTAGAAGATGAAGTGCGTTCATCAAAACGTGTCACAACATTAATGGGTGACAAAGTTGCGCCACGTCGTGATTGGATTGAAAAACATGTAGAATTTGGTATGCAAGAAGATCAAAGTATTCTAGATAATGATGAAATTGAAATTTTAGATCAAGATGCATACGATGAGGAGGAAGTAAATTGAGCGAAATCATCCAAGACCTTTCGTTAGAAGATGTCATAGGCGACCGCTTCGGCCGCTACAGTAAATACATCATCCAAGAACGTGCCCTCCCAGATGTCAGAGATGGTTTGAAACCGGTACAGCGCCGTATCTTATATGCGATGTATTCAAGCGGTAATACCTTTGATAAAAATTTCCGTAAGAGTGCCAAAACTGTCGGTGACGTTATCGGACAATATCATCCTCATGGTGATTCTTCAGTTTATGATGCGATGGTACGCTTGAGTCAAGATTGGAAATTACGTCATGTCTTAATTGAAATGCACGGGAATAACGGGAGTATCGATAACGATCCGCCAGCTGCGATGCGTTATACTGAAGCAAAACTAAGTCAACTCTCAGAAGAATTATTACGCGATATTAATAAAGAAACGGTTTCATTCGTACCAAACTATGATGATACAACTACAGAACCCATGGTTTTACCAGCACGTTTCCCGAACCTATTAGTCAACGGGTCAACAGGGATTTCTGCAGGTTATGCGACAGATATTCCACCGCACAACTTAGGGGAAGTTATTAATGGGACATTAAAATTCATCGATAATCCAGATATTACTGTGAACCAGCTGATGAAACATATTAAAGGCCCAGACTTTCCTACTGGCGGTATTATCCAAGGTGTGGACGGTATTAAAAAAGCATATGAAACAGGTAAAGGCCGTATTGTAGTTCGTTCTATGGTGGATACTGAAACATTGCGTAACGGCAGACAAGAATTAGTCGTGTCAGAGATTCCATATGAAGTAAATAAAAGTGCGTTAGTGAAAAAGATTGATGAACTGCGTGCAGATAAAAAAGTAGATGGTATTGTCGAAGTACGTGATGAAACAGACCGTACTGGATTACGTATCGCGATTGAATTGAAAAAAGATGTGAACAGCGAAGCAATTTTAAACTTCTTATACAAAAACACAGATTTACAAATCTCTTATAACTTCAATATGGTCGCAATCAGTGAAGGACGCCCTAAACAAATGGGAATTCGTCAAATTATTGATAGTTACTTGAATCACCAAATTGAAGTTGTGACGAAACGTACGCGTTATGATTTATTCCATGCGGAAAAACGTATGCATATTGTTGAAGGTTTAATGAAAGCTTTATCCGTTTTAGATGAAGTAATTGCGATTATCCGCGGTTCTAAAAATAAACGCGATGCGAAAGATAATTTAGTGGCTGAGTTTGACTTTACTGAAGAACAAGCAGAAGCGATTGTGACGTTGCAATTATATCGTTTAACAAATACGGATATTGTGGCGCTTGAAGCTGAACATAAAGAATTAGAAGAACAAATTAAAGGTTTACGTCATATCTTAGATAACCACGATGCTTTATTAAACGTGATCAAAGATGAATTGAAAGAGATTCGTAAACGTTTCAAATCAGAACGTTTATCTCGTATTGAAGCAGAGATTTCTGAAATTAAGATTTCTAAAGAAGTGATTGTGCCAAGTGAGGAAACAATTTTAAGTTTATCTAAAGATGGCTACATCAAACGTACTTCTATTCGCAGCTTTAATGCGAATAAAGTAGAAGAAGTCGGATTAAAAGAAGGCGACAGTTTATTACGTTATGTAGAAACGAATACGCAACATATCGCATTAGTCTTTACAGACAAAGGCCGTTATCTCTACTTACCGGTGCATAAACTATCAGATATCAAGTGGAAAGATCTCGGTCAACATATTTCACAATTGGTACCGATAGAAAATGATGAACGTGTCATTGATGTCTTTACTGAACCAGATTTCAAACAAGAAGCGGATTACTTAATGGCAACGAAGAACGGTATGATTAAGAAAAGTGAGTTAGGTCTATTCAAGACAACACGTTTCAATAAACCGCTTATTGCGATGAAATTAAAAGAAGATGATGTAGTAATTAATGTGATGCGCATTGAAGCACCGCAATTGCTTACAGTGATTACGCATACAGGTATGTCATTAACTTATAGTTCTGATGAATTATCAAGTACTGGTTTACGTGCAGCAGGAGTAAAATCAATTAATCTTAAAGATGATGATTATGTTGTGATGACACAAGTCGTACAACCAGACAACACGATTTTAATGGCAACACAAAGAGGTGCAGTCAAACGAATCGGTTATCAAGTTCTTGCGGAAGCTAAACGTGCACAACGCGGTATTAAACTGTTGAAAGAGCTGAAAAGTAAACCGCATCGTATTGTAGGAGCGGATGTGATTGAAAATCCAGCTGCGACGTATACGTTATATTCTAAGAAGGATACTTTCACAGGTACAGTCGGAGATGTTCATTTAACAGAACAATATACAAATGGCTCATTTGTGGTTGATGTAGATACATTCGGTGACGTTGAAGCGTTGACTGTATCTGACATGAGTGAACCTGAAGCATAAATCTCATTAATTAAAGCTGTTCAAAAAAGGCGTATATCCCTTTTTATTTGAACAGCTTTTCTTTGTGAAGGATAAGGTTTTGCAAAAAAATATAGTCAGATAATTGCTAAGATGATAAAATATAGAGTAAATCAAATGAAATAACAAGTGGCAGTATATTCTTTGAGAATTCTGCCTCTTGGTATTTTTTTTATTTAAGCGGTGTATATTGAAGAAAGTAGACGATATATTCCATTGTTATGTATCAGAAATACATAAATATTTAACAGAATATGAGGTAATAAATGTGAAAGATTTTGATAGTTTAGTACCTGGTTGGTTTAAAGCATTTGTTGAAGTGGGGAATGACTTGATTTGGTCACAATACTTAATCGGTTTACTGCTGACTGCAGGACTCTTCTTTACAATCAGCTCCAGGTTTATACAGTTTACGTCATTTGGAGAAATGTTTAGAGCATTAGTAGAAAAACCGCAAACATTAGATAGCGGTGAAAAAGGGATTTCACCATTCCAAGCTTTCGCAATCAGTGCAGGGTCTCGTGTCGGTACGGGTAATATTGCTGGTGTTGCGACTGCGATTGTATTAGGTGGTCCAGGTGCAGTCTTTTGGATGTGGGTCATCGCATCTATCGGTGCAGCCAGTGCTTTTGTGGAATCTGTTTTAGCTCAAGTATATAAAGTACCTGATAAAGCAGGCGGTTTCCGTGGGGGCCCAGCGTACTATATGACAAAAGGTTTGAACCAAAAATGGTTAGGTGTCGTATTTGCGATTTTAATTACCATTACATTCGCCTTTGTATTTAATACAGTACAAGCTAACACGATTGCAGAATCATTGAAAACACAATATCATATCAGTCCTGTGGTAACTGGTATTATCTTAGCGGTATTAACTGGAATTATCATTTTCGGTGGCGTAAGAAGTATCGCAACATTGTCTTCTTATATCGTTCCGATTATGGCGATTATTTATATTGGTGTGGTATTAGTCATCTTAGTGATGAACTACGACCAAATTATCCCTATGATTTTAACAATCTTCAAGAGTGCATTTGGGATTGAACAAGCGACTGGCGGTGCAGTCGGTGCAGCAGTGTTACAAGGGATTAAACGTGGTTTATTCTCAAACGAAGCCGGTATGGGTTCTGCGCCGAACGCAGCAGCTACAGCAGCTGTCCCTCATCCAGTAAAACAAGGTTTACTTCAATCATTAGGTGTATTCTTCGATACGATTTTAGTATGTACAGCTACAGCGATTGTCATTTTATTATATGGCGGCTTACAGTTTGGTGAAGGTGCACCTCAAGGTGTAGCAGTTACACAATCAGCATTGAACGAACATTTAGGTAGTGCAGGCGGTATTTTCTTATCTGTCGCTATTACACTGTTTGCGTTCTCATCTGTTATCGGTAACTATTATTATGGTCAATCAAATATTGAATTCTTATCATACAACAAAACGGTATTATTTATTTTCAGATGTTTAGTTGTATTATTAGTCTTCTTTGGTGCAGTAGTGAAAACAGAAACAGTATGGAGTACTGCGGATGTTTTCATGGGCTTAATGGCAATCGTCAACATTATTTCGATCATTGCCTTGTCTAACATTGCATTGGCCGTGATGAAAGATTACCATGACCAACGTAAAGCAGGTAAGAAACCGATCTTTAAACCAGAGAATTTGGAAATTAACTTATTTGGTATTGAATGTTGGGGAGATCCAGCTAAACAATTATCACGTAAAAAATAATAAATAGAGTATGAGTTGAATGAACATTCAACCATTTAATTCCCTTATCACGCACATAGAGTGTTGTTGATAAGGGATTTTATTTTTTTAGAAGTATAAAGAATGACAAATTATTGTATTTCTAGAGAAGAAAAACATGAAATAATAAAAAATAGTCCAAGTATGTAC
>NZ_PZGG01000061.1 GCF_003043455.1 Staphylococcus simulans
GAATATATAAGTATGGGGCTTAACATTTAACTTTAAAAGTAATAGAATTAGTAATAAGACTATTTTTTTATTGCGTGGGGCAAAAAAGACTAGTCTTCAATATTTACGGAATATATAAAATAAATAGAGGTTTAGGAAATGAGTTGAATCTTTAGAGGCTGAATGTTTCTAAAGGAAGTGAGATGCAACCGCAAACTTCGTTGCATTGTTCATCTAAAGATTGCTTAATTTCAATGGATATTAATGTGATACATACATTCGTATCTGAGACATAAGCGTGACATCGGGGATTTCATGCGACCCTTATACTGTTCTTTTGACCCTCATCAATCAGAATTCAGTATATCTGTCGGTATGTCATCAGCTTAAACACATTTGCAAGACCTCAGAATATAGGGGTGATTACATGCAAGAACATCTTGTCCTTACATTAGATGGGAAAGACTATCTTGTGGAACCGGGTACGAATCTTCTCCAGTTTATTAAATCTAGAGATACATTTGTGCCGTCAATCTGTTATAACGAATCATTAGGGCCGATTGAAACTTGTGATACATGTGCAGTAGAAATCGACGGAAAGATTGAACGTGCATGCGGCACAACAATTGATCGACCAATGGTCGTTAATACGACAAACAGCGATGTTAAAGCATCTCAAAAAGAAGCTTTAGATCGTATTTTAGAAAAACACATTTTGTATTGTACAGTGTGTGACTACAACAACGGTGATTGTGAAATCCATAATACAATGGATGAATTCGGTGTTCAGGAACAATCATATGAATTTAAAGACAAAGGTTATGAAAAAGATTTCGGTGCTTTCTATCGTTATGACCCAAGTCAATGTATCCTTTGCGGACGTTGTGTAGAAGTTTGTCAAGACGTTCAAGTCAACGAAACATTATCAATCGACTGGGAACGTGAACAACCACGTGTTATCTGGGATAATGACGTATCAATCAACGAATCATCATGTGTATCTTGCGGACAATGTGCGACGGTATGTCCATGTAACGCAATGATGGAAAACCACATGGTCGGTGAAGCTGGTTATATGACTGATACTGAACCAGGTACATTAGCAGACATGATTGACTTAACTAAAAAAGCAGAACCAGGTTATGGTCCATTATTCGCAATTTCAGATTCAGAATCTGCATTACGCGAAGAACGTATTGAGAAAACGAAAACAGTATGTACATACTGTGGTGTGGGATGCTCATTTGATGTATGGACGAAAGACCGTGAAATTCTTAAAGTTCAACCACAACACGATTCACCAGCTAACCGTATTTCATCTTGTGTGAAAGGTAAATTCGGTTGGGACTTCGTCAACTCTGAAGAACGTTTAACAAAACCTTTAGTACGTAAAGGTGACGAGTTCGTTGAAGTTGAATGGGAAGAAGCATTGAACGTAATCAGTGAAAACTTCTTACGTATTAAAGAAGCAAAAGGTGCAGATGCACTATCATTCATCGCATCATCTAAAGGTACAATTGAAGAATCTTACTTGATGCAAAAATTAGCACGTCAAATGGGTACAAATAACGTCGATAACTGTTCACGTTATTGTCAAGCACCCGCAACAAAAGGTTTATTCAGAACTGTCGGTCACGGTGGTGACTCAGGTTCAGCAGATGATTTAATGAAAGCTGGCATGGTGGTATTAGTAGGTACAAACACTGCTGAAGCTCACCCAGTTATTGCTTCTAAAATCAAACGCGGACATAAACTATTCGGCAGCAAACTTCATGTATTCGACATTCGTCGTCATGAAATGGCTGAACGTGCGGACAAATTCTATCAACCAAAACCAGGTACTGACTTAGCATGGTTAGCTGCAGTGACTAAATACATTATCGATAACGACCTTCATGATAAAGCGTTTATCGATGAGTGGGTAGATCACTTTGATGAGTACTATAAATCATTAGCACCATTCACATTAGAATTTGCGGAAGAGACAACAGGTATTCCTAAAGATGACTTGATTCATTTCGCACATGAAATGATTGATTCAAATGGTGTATGTATCGCTTGGGCGATGGGTGTTACACAACAAGACATCGGTAGTGATACAAGTACAGCAATCTCTAACTTATTATTAGTAACTGGTAACTACAGAAGACCAGGTACAGGTGCTTATCCATTACGTGGTCACAACAACGTTCAAGGTTGTAGTGATGGCGGTAGTATGCCGGATAAATTCCCTGGTTACCAAGATGTCACTGACGATGAAATTCGTGCGAAATTCGAAAAAGCATGGGGTACTGAACTACCAGCTATTGCTGGACGCGATAACCATCAAATGATGGAAGGTATCCATAATGATGAAATCGACGCAATGTACATCTATGGTGAAGATACTGGTATCGTAGATGCGAACATCAACTTCGTACAAGCAGCACTTGAAAAAGTTGACTTCTTAGTCGTTCAAGATGCATTCTTGACACAAACTGCACGTTTCGCAAACGTTGTATTACCAGCAAGTCCTTCACTTGAAAAAGAAGGTACTTTCGCGAATACAGAACGTCGTATCCAACGTTTATATCAAGCAATGAAACCATTAGGCAATTCAAAACCTGACTGGGAAATCATTCAATTGATCGCAAACAAAGTTGGATTAGACTGGAACTATTCACATCCAAGTGAAATCATGGATGAAATGGCAAGCTTAACACCATTATTTGCTGGTGTAAGATATGATCGTTTAGAAGGTTATAATTCATTACAATGGCCTGTACATGAAGACGGTACAGATGAACCAATCTTGTACTTAGAAGGCTTCAACTTCCCTAATAAACGTGCCAAATTATATCCATTAACATTCGACAACTTCTTCAAAGAAGATGAAGAATATGATATCCATGTCAACAATGGTCGTCTATTAGAACACTTCCACGAAGGTAACATGACGTACCAAGTGCCAGGTATCAAATACAAAGTGCCGAATGTTTACGTTGAAATCTCACCTGAACTTGCGGAAGACCGCGGAATTCATGAAGGTGCAGATGTCAGATTGATTTCTTCAACAGGTCAAGTTGAATTAGTTGTTCATATTACTGACCGTGTTAAAGGTAAAGAAATTTACATTCCAATGAACAATAATGCAGACGTTGACGGTACTGCAGGTGCGATTAACATGTTGACAAATAGTGACGTTGATAAAGATACAGATACACCATCATACAAACGTACGTCAGCACGTATGGAAGTGATTACACGTAGAGGTAAGTCTCCACTTAACCCTTCAAACTTCCGTGTGAATACAAAACGTAACCCGCAATACAGTGTTCAAGTTCAGAAAAAATGGGCACGTCCAGACTACGTGTTCCCAGGAAATCAGGTGAGACACGATGGCTGAAAACATTAGAAAAATCAAACGTATGGAAATTTCACATGAAGAGCAAAAAGCGAAAGATCTTGCAGAGGTTACTGATGCAATTTCAGAAAACAAAGATGTTATCATCAAAGCAATTCGTTTAATGCGTGTCTTAGATGATGCGAAAATCTTAGACGCTGGTATTGGGGCAGTTGAAAAACGTGGCTTCATTACAAGCAAGATTACAAAAGAATTGAATAAAGAGCAGTATACAGGCTTGTTAAACAACTTAGCACCACTTGTATTCATGCTTGGTAAAATTGATGTTGCAGGTACAGAAGAAATGTTGCTTAAGTTGAACAAAGGACTTAAAAATGCGAATGCTGCAAGTCCAAATCAACGTACAACAATTTCTAGTTTAGTCGGCTTATTAAAAGACGATGAAGCAAACAGAAGTATTACGTATTTCGTAAACTTACTAAAAGGGATGTCACGCGAAGATTAAGCGTCATTCTATAAGAGCTGTTCTTTTTAGAACGGCTCTTTTTTTACATATAGAATCTATCTGCCGACACTGGCGAAAATATGATAAACTTTAATAGAATTTAGAAGTGCATGATAGAAAGAAGGTGTTGACGATTAACCCGAATATATTAAAAGCTTTAGCACTGATTTCAAATTTATTTGTCGTGCTTGGGTTTATTTTCTTGATTATGATGAAAGCTGTGCTGGCAATAACCATGTTTGCAATCGGTTTAATTATCAGTTTAATGATGTTTAATGTTTTATTTCGTGATAGAACAGGAATGAAGATAATTATCAATCTCTCTTTTACAATCGTGATGATTGTGATAATTGCGGCATACTTTATGTTGAGGTAGAAAAAATACATGAGGAGTTCACATAATGAATCGTAAAGCAAAAACGCGTATTTTCAGGCTGTTTGTCGGCTTAATTCTTTTAACTTTTATTATTCTTTTTATCATTAATGAAACGAATTGGTTCAGTAAAGATAAAAATTATACATTTGATGAAGCTGTTCAACTTCAAACTTCAAAAGGTGTATTAAATACGAAAGAAGACAATGGACAATTTGTCAATGCATCTAAAGCAGATGTGGAACAAGCTATGGCAATCAAAAGACAGAATCATAAAATCAGTTATATGGATATTTCAGAACCTGTCTCAATGGATGAAAAAGAAGTGAATCAGCTATTAAAAGGCAAAGGTGTGCTTGAAAATAAAGGGGACGCATTTTTAAAAGCCCAAGATAAATATGATGTCAATGTGATTTATTTAATCAGCCATGCATTAGTTGAAACAGGACATGGGCGCTCAGAATTATCAAAAGGAATCGAATATAAAGGGAAAACGTATTATAATTTTTATGGTATCGGTGCTTTTGATGAAGACGCGATGAAACATGGTCATAGTTATGCGAAAAAACAGAAATGGACGTCACCAGAACGTGCCATTATGGGCGGCGCACGTTTTGTACGTGAAGACTTCTTCGATAAAGGTCAGATTTCGCTTTATCAAATGCGTTGGAATCCTAGCAATCCTGGTCAACATCAGTATGCGAGTGATATTGGTTGGGATCAAAACATTGCAGGTATGATGGATACGTATTATCATAAATACGGTATTAAAAAAGATGATATTCGAAAAAACTTTTATAAATAAGTAAAGAGGGCGACAGCCCTCTTTTTTCGTATATCCGGCTAGATACATAGGAAATAGGGAATATGATAGAATAAATAGGAAGTGTTAAAAAGAGGTGGATTATTGAGATGAAAATAGCAATTGTCGGCGGCGGCATTGGCGGACTCACCGCAGCTGCCTTATTACATGAACAAGATCATGAAATACATGTATTTGAACAACAAGATGAAGTCAAAGAAATCGGTGCAGGTATTGGTATCGGTGCAATGTCTTAGACAAACTCGGCAATCATGACATGGCAAAAGGAATTAAAAATGCAGGACAAGTCATCAAAGAAATGGAAATTTTAGATGACAAAGGACATGTATTAAACAAAGCAGTGATGAAAAAAGGGACAGTTAATTTAACACTGCCAAGACAAGCTTTATTAGATGTTATCGCATCTTATGTTCCAAAAGAATTAATCCATACAGGAACTAAAATTGTGAAACTTGTACAAAATAGTTCGAAAGTCACATTAACAACTGCACAAGGTGACACACATTATTTTGATTTGTGTATCGGCGCAGATGGTGTACATTCTATTATTCGCGGACAGGTAAATCCTAAAGCAACAGTTAATTATCAAGGCTATACTTGCTTCAGAGGTATGGTCGATGATGTGACTTTAAATGATCCGCATACTGCGAAAGAATTCTGGGGTGCTAAAGGTCGCGTAGGCATTGTGCCGATGTTAAATAACCAAGCGTATTGGTTTATTGCGGTCAATGCGAAAGAAAATGACCCTGAATTTAAAAAATTTACTAAACCTTACATTCAAGCATACTACAATAACTATCCAAATGAAGTCAGACGTATTCTAGACCAGCAAAGTGAAACAGGTATTTTACATCATAATATCTATGATTTAACACCGCTTCAATCCTTCGTCTATGGCCGCACGCTCTTATTAGGTGATGCTGCACATGCGACAACACCGAATATGGGACAAGGTGCAGGTCAAGCTATGGAAGATGCGATTGTCTTAGCGAATTGTTTGAATACCTACGATTTTAGAGAGGCATTAGCACGTTATGACGCATTACGTGTAAAACACACTGCGAAAGTCATCAAACGCTCTCGTAGTATCGGTAAAAAAGCACAATATCAAAACGGCTTGATGATTGGCTTACGTAATTTTGTGTTGAAACGCATGCCGTCTAAGTTGATTTCGAATCAAGCGAAATTCTTATACAAAACGAAATCAGTATAAAAGAAGACTAACTATCTAAACCTAATATTTAAAGAAACTAGAAATAAAAAATGAGGTCGGGGTATTATCCCTGACCTCATTTTACTTTAGAATGAAATGACTTATTTAACATCATTTACAACGTATTGTGGTGCTTTGTCGTCTTTTAACACATCTACTGTGTTGTTTGCGACGATTTCAGCCATACCGTCACGCGCTTCAAATGTAGCGTTACCAATATGCGGTGTAATCACTACGTTATCTAGTGATTTCAAGTCTTCAGTGATTTTTGGTTCGAATTCATAAACATCTAGTGCTGCACCTTCGATAACTTTATCTTTCAATGCATCAGCAAGTGCTTGTTCGTTTACAATCGGACCGCGCGCAGCATTAACTAAATAAGCTGTCGGTTTCATTTGTTTGAATTGTTCTGTATCGAACAAGTGGTGCAATTCTGGTTTGTAAGCAGCGTTGATTGTGATAAAGTCTGATTCTTTTAATAATGTGTCAAAATCAACGTATTTCGCACCTAATTCTTTTTCTTTATCTTCTTTACGGTGTGGACCTGTGTAAAGGATATCCATATCGAATGCTTTCGCACGTTTAGCGACTGCATAACCGATATTACCTAAACCGAAGATACCGATTGTTTTACCTGATACTTCACGTCCTCTGAAGAATAATGGTGCCCAACCATCGAATCCTTTCGTACGTGATAATTGATCACCTTCAGCAATACGACGTGCCACTGCAAGGACTAACGCGAATGTTAATTCTGCAGTAGAGCGTGTTGAAACGCCAGGTGTGTTCGTCACATAGATACCTTTAGATTCAGCATAATCAATATCTACGTTATTAAAGCCAGCACCATAGTTTGCGATAACTTTTAAGTTTTCGCCTGCTGCGATAACATCTTTATCTACGTTTGTAGATAAGATACTGATTAATGCGTCGGCATCTTTTACACCATTTTTTAATGTTTCTTGATCCACAACACCTGGACCATCATACATATCGACTTCGATATTATTCTTTTCTAGAATATCAAGTCCTACTTGTGGGATAGGGCCTGCAATATAGACCTTAGCCATACAAAACACTCCCTTTCTTAGTTTATATATCAATTATATTAAAAGGAAGAAGGAGAAACAATGAATACACCGTAAGCGCATGCATGACTACGAAATAAGTTTTAATCCGACAGAGGAAACGACGATTAAGCCGATACAAAGCACGCGCCAGATATTTTTTGACTCATTGTAAAAAATCATACTGATAATCGCACCGCCGCCAGTTCCGATTCCAGTCCAAATTGCGTACGCAGTTCCCATCGGGATAGATTTCATAGCTAATGATAGAATACTGAAACTGAAGATAAAGGCGATGCCTAATAATACGATATAAAGTTTCTTACCTGTTCGATTTAATTCATTTAATAGAATCACACCAAGAATTTCAAAACAGCCCGCGATAAATAAAAATAACCATGCCATCAGTGTGTGCCCTCGCTTTCTGTTTCATCTGTTGAAAGTTTCAAGCCAAGAATACCAATCAATAATAAAATGATGAAAAAGAGTTTAGTAAAGCTGAAAGGATCACCATAGATGAGCATATCCACAATAATCGTACCGACTGTACCGATACCTACGAAGATGGCATAGGCAGTCCCGACAGGTAATGATTTAGTCGCATTGATAACTAATGCGAAACTGATCGCAATCATAATTAAGGTGAGCCCCCAACTGAGCACTGAGTCAGCATTTTTAAGGAAATTGACCCATATGATTTCAAATAAGCCAGCTAAAATGACTTTAAACCAGCGCATACGCAAGCCTCCTTCTTCTTAATTCAGCACTGTCTATTTTCTCAAAATTCATGTAGGGAAACAATGAATGTGTTTATGAGGTGGAAAACAGCATGAAAAAACAGCATAAAAAAACACACAACGCAAAAGTTGTGTGTAGTTAGTTGAAGAAGCGGATAGATAAAGGAATGAGATATTCTTCTCCATTGTATGCTTTGACAGCAGCTACGACTGAAAAAACGATACTGAGTATACCAAGAACAGGTAAGATGATCATACCAATTATCATGAGGCATAAAATCAGTGCAATAAACGTCCATATCGTATAAGAAATGACGAAATTAAAATAATTTTTAGCAGTCTTATCCACAAAATAAGATTCACTGCCTTTGGTTAACCAAATAATCAAGGGGCCGATAATCGTTGTGAAGAAGCTTAATACATAAATTAAGCATGCGAATAAACGTGCATCTTCTGTTGGAAATTGTTGATAGACTTCAATGTGCTCAGTGACTTGTTCAGGTGAATGATCCTTAGTCATAGCGCTCCTCCGATATTTAAGATTACTTTTAATATAGCAATAATTAAGATTAAATGAAACACAATTGGACAACTTTCAATATTTATTACCTTTTTGTACACAGAACAATAACAATAAATAATGAGAAGTAGGGTATGAAATATATAGACGTTATTGTTAGCATCAGGTAACAAATTTTTATTTTATTATTTGTCTAATCATGTTACGATAACTATAATACACTATTTGATGGTCGCAGAAAGCTGTAACTGTGCGTGTTCAAGCATACACAAGTCTCACAAGTTTTCTGTTTTATTTTTCTTTAAGACGGTTAAATAGAATAAATAATATTTTCACACTTCGAGAGACCGTACATCACTTTATTTCTAGCAATAAAGCTATTGTACGGTCTCTCATAATCATGACTAAATAAAGAAAGAAGGTATGAAGAATGAAAATAGCAATTATCGGGTCAGGTAACGGCGCAGTCACAGCAGCAGTGGATATGACAAACAAAGGACACGACGTCAAACTTTATTGCCGAAATGCTTCTATCGAGAAATTTGATAAGGCCATTGAACAAGGCGGCTTCCATTTCAATAATGAAGGTGAAGAAAGCTTTGTGAAATTCACACAAGTCAGTGATGACATTGAAGAAGTTATCCAAGGTGCAGAAATCATTCAAATGATTATTCCATCAACATTCATTGAATATTATGCACGTATTATGGCACCGTTCGTTACGGATGACCAAATTATTTTCTTCAACATGGCAGCAGCAATGGGTTCAGCACGATTTATTAATGTATTAGAAGATGAATATATCGATGTATGCCCACGTTTTTGTGAAGCGAACACATTAACATACGGTACACGTGTAGACTTTGAAGAAGGTGTTGTTGATTTATCTTTAAATGTACGTAAAGTATATTTCACTTCTTATATTCAAGAACATTTAAGTGAAGACTTTGAAATTGTGGAAAAGATTTATCCGCAAATCATTAAAGAAGAAAACTTATGGAAAACAAACTTAGAAAACGGTAACCCAGAAGTTCATCCAGGACCGACTTTATTAAATGTCGGACGTATTGATTATTCTGGAGACTTCTCACTATATAAAGAAGGGATTACAAAACATACAGTACGCTTACTGCATGCGGTAGAACTTGAGCGTCTATCACTTGGGCGCCGTTTAGGTTTCGAACTACAAACAGCGAAGGAAGCACGTATTCAACGAGGCTACTTAGAAAGAGATCGCGAAGATGAGCCATTAAACCGTTTATTCAACGAAAGTCCTGTATTCTCACAAATTCCAGGACCAAATCACGTAAAAAATCGTTATTTAACGGAAGATATTGCGTTCGGTTTAGTTCTATGGTCTAGCTTAGGGCGTGAAATTGGGGTAGAAACGCCGAATATTGATGCGATTATCGTCATTGCCTCTACTATTTTAGAGCGTGACTTCTTTGAAGAAGGTCTGACAATCGACGAGTTAGGCAGAGATAAAGTTGGATTAGATTAACAATTAAATAAAGGGGGACACATTATGAAGAGAATGCCGACATTACTTGAATCCATTTCAACTATAGTTGTAATGATGTTGTTAGTTATTGTTGGATTTGTGGTATTTGGAATTCCAGTACAACCATTATTAATTCTTTCAGCTGCCTATGCGTCAGTAATCGCTTGGCGTGTAGGTTTACGTTGGAAAGATTTAGAAGAGGGGATTACACAACGGCTGAGTACAGCAATGCCTACGATTTATATTATTTTATGCGTAGGTATTGTAGTTGGGACATGGATGTATTCTGGAACCGTACCAGCTCTGATTTATTATGGGTTAAAATTGTTGAATCCAAGTTATTTCTTGGTCTCTGCGTTTTTAATTTCAGCGATTACGTCTATGGCAACTGGAACCGCTTGGGGTTCTGCATCGACAGCAGGGATTGCGTTAATTGCGATTGCACATCAATTACATATTGATGCAGGTATGGCTGCAGGTGCTATTATTGCAGGTGCAGTTTTCGGTGATAAATTATCACCACTCTCTGATACAACAAACTTAGCAGCAATGGTCACGAATGTGAATATCTTTGCGCATATTAAAGCGATGTTGTGGACGACAATTCCTGCGTCGATCATCGGTATGATTGTCTGGTTCTTTGCGGGATTAAATCATAAAGCGAGTGCAGATAAAAGCCAAATTAATGCGTTATTACGTCAACTCGAGAATGTGTATCACATTAATTTCAGTGTGTGGATTCCGGCGATTATTATCATCGCATGTTTATTATTCCGCTTCTCAACCGTACCGGCTATGCTGGTCTCATGTGTCGCAGCAATCTTTGTCGGTTCATTAAATCACGGTTTTAACTTTACTGATGGCTTTAAGGCAGCCTTTGATGGATTTAAGCCTGATATGATTGTGCACCAAGTGAATTTAAATGATAAAGCGACAACCTTGCTTGAGCAAGGCGGGATGATGAGTATGACGCAAGTTATTGTCACGATCTTCTGCGGCTATGCTTTTGCGGGGATTGTTGAAAAGTCCGGTTGTTTAACGGTGATGTTGAATACTATTAAAGATAAAGTAACTTCACCAGGTACTTTAATATTAGTAACAGTAATATCTGGGTTAATCATGGTCTTAGCAGCAGGAGTTGCTTCTGTTGTGATTATCGTAGTAGGTATGTTGCTATATGATATGTATGATGAAATGAAGTTATCTCGTACGAACTTATCACGTACACTGGAAGACTCAGGTACGATGATTATTCCATTGATACCTTGGGGTACATCAGGTATTTATTATACACAACAATTAGGTGTAAACGTCTATTCTTATTTTATTTGGACCGTACCTTGTTATTTATGTGTGATTTTCGCTATATTCTATGCTTTTACAGGCTGGTCAGTCAAAAAAGTGAAATCACCAGATTCAACACATTATACGCAGCACGGTTAATAATGAACTGTCTCACACGACAAAGTGAGGCAGTTTTTCTTTGACTTTTTACAATTTCTCAGATTTTAGACATTAAACGATCGAATCCAGGGTATAACATACTAATGGTGGAACAATTATAGTTATCTAAGAAGGATTAATTGCAATTCCAATCATTATCATTAAAAAATTAATATTTATAATGTTTAGTTGTGTACTAAAACGGTTATTAAATATATATGAATGAGGTGATTCCATGCTATATGTAGTAATACTTGTAGCGATATTACTATTGTGTCTAGGAATTCATCGATACTTCAATTTAGATAATTTAACTGTAAAATATCCTTCTATTATCTATTTAGTAATCAGCTTTATATTGTATTTTGTAGCGATTTTGCAATATAGAGTTGATTCTTCTATGTCGGAATTTTTAGCACATGAAATGTTAATGACGTCTATCTTCGGGTTATTAATATTTTGGACACTATCCCAAAGTAATAAAACAAAAGATACAGTTGTTTATACGATAATGATATTAGTATTATCTATCATTGAGGTTATGACTACGAGTCCTCAGCTTGGGATTAATGCCACAGTAGAGATGTTCGTGGTACGTATTGTCCTAACAGCCGGTATGGCCATAGGTTTAGGAGGCTATGTTCTTTATAGACAACTTAAACGTCCAGTATCAGAAAGTTTCCCATTATTATATGTGTTAGCTTTCGCATTCTGGATTATGATCGCATATTGGTTATAACGTATTAAATAGATAGAAAAGCCGATAACT
The DNA here is from genome assembly GCF_003043455.1 of Staphylococcus simulans. Taxonomy (GTDB): domain Bacteria; phylum Bacillota; class Bacilli; order Staphylococcales; family Staphylococcaceae; genus Staphylococcus; species Staphylococcus simulans_A. The sequence goes on from NZ_PZGG01000061.1 coordinate 12,274, forward strand.
TAGGTGGGTATACCTAAAAGTTATCGGCTATTTTTTTATATAAGTGAACGCTAGAAGAGTAGTAACTAAAGAAACAAGAACATAAAAAAACCAACTGATTGTAGCGAATCAGTTGGTTTATATCGTATAACTATTAATTAGTGGATGTAGTTGTATCCGCCTGCTTGGCCAGCTGAGATTGTACGTGTAGTAACAACGCCAGGACCTTGACCGTAGTTCATTTCTGAAACGTTTACTGAACCGTCGCTGTTTACACTTTCAACGTATGCAACGTGACCGAATGCACCTTGGCTAGTTTGTAAGATAGCGCCAGCTGTTGGTGTGTTGTTTACTGTGTAACCTGAAGCTGCTGCTGCGTTAGCCCAGTTATTAGCGTTGCCCCAAGTTGAACCGATTTTACCGCCAACTTTGTCGAATACGTAGTAAGTACATTGACCTACAGTGTAAAGGTTAGCACCTGATGATGAACGGTTAGCGAATGTGTTAGTGCTTGTTTTTGGTGCTGAAGTTGTTGAAACTTTAACGTTGTTGTCTGAAGTTGAGTATGAAGCACCTAAACCGCCAGTACGTGGAGCAGTTGCTTGTGTATTGTAGCTAGTGTAGTTTGTATAGTTATTGTTAGCTGTGTTGTTGTTATTGTATTGAGCGTAAGTACCATAGTAGTTATTGTATTGATTAGATTGGTTCCAGTTACCTTCCCAAGTGTAGTGGTAGTTACCATCTTGATCAATTGTATATGAGTAGCTGTAAGAATAAGGATCGTTTGAGTTATATCCGTTATTTTGTGCAGCGTCTGCATCGTGATTAGATAAAGTTAAAGCAGCGATTCCTAAACCTGCTGTAGCGATTGTAGTAGTAGCGATTTTATTCATGATAAAATATCCTCCTAAAGATAATAAGCTAAATTATTTTTTAAGTCTCGTGACTGGATTAACATTTACTAAATTTCATAATTTGATTTGTGTGTTTCGTTCTGTTAATGACAAGAATTACTATACGAAAAAAATTCCCACTTGTGTAGTTTGTTATCGTATTATAATTTAGTTCTAATAATTATATATTTGGATGTAATAAGCATGAAAGTAGGAG
>NZ_PZGG01000062.1 GCF_003043455.1 Staphylococcus simulans
AGTTAAAATAGAAGCACTGAGAAAATGATTCCCAGTGCTTCAAAAAATGTTATGCGTTTTCCATATTGATTACTAACTTACCTATCATCGATTGATTTTCTAGTTGTTGATGTGCTTCATAAAGTGTTTCTGTAGTTAGTCCTTGTATTTCTTTCGTTTTCGTATGTTGATATATACCCGCTTCAACTTTTTCAGTCAAATCTGTCAAATGACGATGGAACGTAATCACATTTAAACCATAATCCGCACGACCGAACATATAATCATGTGTGAATGTCACACTTTTGCCTTTCAATAAGTTTAAATCTTGTTTTTCATTAAAGGCTACAATTGTCACGATATGACCGCGTGCTTTCACTAAATCAATCATCAATTCATAATAACCGTCTGTATCATACGTACAGAATATATAATCAAAAGGTGCAACTTGATGTTCATTTAATTGCGCTTTAATATCTTCTTTATGATTAATCACTAAGTCAGCACCCATTTTTTCTGACCAATCTTTTGTTTCTTCACGTCCAGCAGTTGTCACTACATCTAGTCCATAAGCTTTCGCAATTTGTGTCGCAATACTGCCGACACCGCCAGCCCCATTAATAATAAATAATGATTTATCTTTATTATTTTCAGGGTTAGATGAAATATTGAACGTATCAAATAAAACTTCGTAAGCTGTTAGTGCTGTTAAAGGTAAACTTGCTGCTTCTGTAAATGTTAAGTTTCTTGGTTTCTTACCTACATAACGCTCATCCATCACTTGATATTCTTCATTGGAACCATCATAAAAGCTTGCGCCTGAATAATAAACTTCATCGCCGACTTTAAATAACTCACAATCTGGTCCTGTTGCTTCTACTACACCTGCCGCATCAAACCCTAAAATACGTGGTGCGTTCTCAACGGGCTTTTGACGAATTTTAGTATCTACAGGATTGACACTGATGGCTTTGACTTTTACTAATAATTCATTGCCTTTTGGTTCTGGTTTCTCTTTATCAAATTTATAAAATAAGTTACCTTCTGATAATTCAAATCCTCGATCTGCACCGATTGCTTTCATTCATATCATTCCTTTCTTTATATGTTTGTGACCTCACCATAGAATGACCGATATGAATAAGCAATGTTTCCGTCTTATACAAAAATGACACTAGAGTTTCGCTGTTTCAGCTTTTCTCTAGTGTCATTTAACTTTTATTTATGATTCCATATCAAAGACAATTTTGCCTTTCATCACATGGTCTTCTAGTAATTGATGTGCTTCATATAGTGTTTCTGGTGTGAGTTCATCAAAGACTTTTGTCACTGTCGGTTGATAAACACCCGCTTCTACTTTCTTAGAAACATCTGTTAAATAACGATGATATTGAATCACATCTGTATTATTCAATGAACGTGCAAACATGTTTTCATGCGCAAACGTTAAACTTTTGCCTTTCAACAAGTTTAAATCTTGTTTCTCATTGAAAGCGACAATTGTCGCAAGTGTACCTCGTGCTTTTACGAGGTCAATCATTGTTTCGTAATATAAATCTGTATCAAATGTACAGAAAATAAAGTCAATGTCTTTGACATTGTTGGCTTCAAGTTGTGCTTTCATATCTTCTTTATAGTTAATCACTAAATCTGCGCCCATTTCTTCTGACCACGCTTTAGTTTCTTCTCGTCCAGCTGTCGTAACGACTTTAAGACCATAAGCTTTCGCGATTTGTGTCGCAATACTGCCGACACCGCCAGCACCATTGATAATCAATAATGTTTTCCCTTTATTATTATCAGGGTTCGTAGAAATATTGAAAATATCAAACAGAACTTCATACGCAGTAATTGACGTTAATGGGAAACTTGCCGCTTCAGTATAAGATACATTGCTAGGTTTCGTCGCCACATAACGTTCATCCATCGTTTGATATTCTGCATTAGAACCATCGAATTTCAATGAACCAGAATAAAAGACTTCATCGCCCACTTGATAAAGTTCACAATTATCCCCTGTTGCTTCAACAACACCTACTGCGTCATATCCCAAAATTCTAGGCGGTTGTTCAATAGGTCTCTGACGTTGTTTAGTATCAATCGGATTTGCGCTGATAGCCTTGATTTTGATTAATAACTCTCTGTCTTTCGGCGTTGGTTTTTCTTTATCAAATTCATAAAATAAATTGCCTTCTGATAATTGAAAGGCACGATCTGCACCAATTGCTTTCATCATCTATACACCTCATTTATCTAATACATTAGAAATTTTTATCACTTGTTTACCGAAGTTCTCACCTGTAAAAAGATTATTGAAGGCTTTAGGGACTTGGTCAAAACCTTCTGCTACAGATGTTTTCGTTTTAATCTTACCTTCTTTAACCCATTGTGCTAATTCTTGACTTGCACGCGCAAAGTCATCTTTAAATTGATGCACTAAGAACCCTTGCATCAATGCTTGATGTTTAATTAACATCGGTTGTACTGCGGGTTCATAAGATACTTCTTTATCATTATATTTAGAAATAGAACCACATACCGGTATACGTGCGAACGTATTTAAATGTTTAAATACTTCATTTGCGACTGTGCCGCCAACGTTTTCAAAGTAGACATCCACACCATCCGGCACTGCTTGAGCTAAAGCTTCCGCATAATCGTCTTTCTTATAATCCACCGCTTCATCAAATCCTAGTTCATCAACAAGATAACTTGTTTTTTGATCACCGCCTGCAATACCGACAACACGAGCACCTTTGATTTTTGCGATTTGACCGACCACTGCACCGACTGCGCCAGAAGCAGCTGAAACCACTACAGTTTCGCCTGCTTTAGGACGGCCAATGTCTAACAAACCATGATAAGCCGTTTGGCCTGTCATTCCTAAAACGCCTAAGAATAAGTATGGCGGTACATCTAAATCTGGTAAATGCATTAAATTATCAGCTTTCACTGTACTGTATTTTTGCCAAGGCAACATACCAGACACTTTATCTCCGACTTTAAAGTCTGAATGATTGGAATCTATAACTTGCCCTACTGCTAAACCTACAATCGGCTGGTCTAATTTGAAACCGCCGATATAAGAATTCGTATTCGGTTTCATACGATTACGCATATAAGGATCAGCTGAAATATACGCTGTTTCAACTGTGACTTCTCCTTCTTCAGGTGAAGCAATATCAATATTTTCAAAGCGAAAGTCCTCTGCTTTAGGTAATCCATCTGGATATTGTGCTAACACAATTTGTTCATTTTGTGCCATTTCATCCGCTCCAATCTATAATCCATTATATTATTAATATTGCCGAATTATGATTTTTCTAACCTTACTTACTGCCCCATAAGAACTTAAAGATATTTTGCGCAACTTTATCACTCTCATGCAGTTGGCTATGTTGACCTTGTTTACCTTTAATCAAAAGTTCACGATAACTTTTCGCATGATCTTTCATAATATATTTTAAAGATTTAGAAGAGGCATTCGTGACACGCCCATCACTGTCAGTTCCATCTTGAATATCTCCGTAAATGTTCAAGATATCTACATTTTTATAGGCAGGATCTTTTTTCAACTTCAATAATTCTACATAGCCATCTGTCATTTGATCAGGCTTGCCATTTTTATCTAGTGTTACTTTGCCAGGTTCGTCTCCCATACCGATAATGCCATTAAAGATACCTGCAATATTGACTTGTTTATGTAAAGTCGGCAAGTCAGGATTATTACTGTTATCTAACATGTACTTCGCAAAAGACATATTACTCATAGAATGTGTCACAATATTGAATTGCTTAAATTGATAGTCTTGTTGTAACGCTTCGAGTACATTTTTAATCCATAACGCATTTAACTTCATGTCACCATTTTCGTTATCTTTCAAATTAACTAAAACAATCGGATGTTTATCTTTCGTATCAAATTTACCTTTTAAAGTGACATGTCCATTCGCGCCTACTGTCGCAATCACTGGCTTTTTAGTATAACCTTCTTTTTGTGCCTGTGTTTCAAAGAAACGTAATGAATCGACACTGCCGCCATATCCATGCATAAAAATCGTGGGTGTGTCGATTTTTGTTTCCTTATCTAATGGATTAGTCGGGTGATATTCAGCCCATATATATTTAACAATACCTAGCACTCCTAAAATAATCGCGATTATGGCGATTATTCTAATCGTTTTCGCATCAGGTTGATTTTGTTTCTCCATCGCTATCCCCTCGTTCTTTCCTGCTGATTGTATATTTTCACTTAAGTATAGAGGTTTCTTTAAAGGACTGCAATGAAAAATAGGCACTCTAAAAGCGAAGTATCACTTCTAGAATGCCTGTAACATTAATCTAATACCGAAGAAACTTGTACAATTTGTTTACCGATTTCTTTACCTGTAAAGAGTGCTCTGAACGCACTTGGAATGTTGCTGAAACCTTTTACTAATGATGTTTTTGTTTTAAGTTTTCCCTCTTTAATCCATTGTGCTAAGTCCTTTTCAGCACGCTCAAAATCATCTTTAAACTGAGAGGCTAAAAAGCCTTGCATCAATGCTTGATTTTTAATTAATATCGGTTGAACAGCAGGCTCATAGGCAGTTTCTGTATCATTATAATTAGAAATCGAACCGCATACCGGTATACGCGCAAATGAATTTAAGTGTTTAAACACTTCATTCGCCACTGTACCGCCGACATTTTCATAATAGACATCAACACCATTTGGGACAGCTTTAGCTAATGCTTCTGCATAATCTTCTTTTTTGTAGTCTACTGCGTCATCAAATCCAAGTTCATCCATGAGGTATTGCGTTTTGGCTTTACCACCCGCAATCCCTACCACATAGCAACCTTTAATTTTCGCAATTTGGCCGACGACTGAACCGACAGCACCTGAAGCTGCTGAAACAACGACAGTTTCATCTGCTTTTGGTTGACCGATTTCCAGTAAACCATGATAAGCCGTTTGACCTGTCGCACCTAAAGCACCTAAATACCAATGCACTGGAATTTCATCATCGACATTTAAGACTTCTAAATCTTCTGTCGACATTGTATTATATCTTCTCCATTCAAATAGACCTCTAACAATGTCTCCTTCTTTGACTGTGTCATCTTTCGATTGAATCACTTTTGCAAGCCCTCTTCCCCATATCGGTTGATCAATTTTGAAGGCTGTCACATAAGAAGCGCCTTTAATCATACCGTTACGGAAATAAGGATCAATAGAAAGATATGCTGTTTCTAACAACACTTCACCTTGTTTTGGTTCTTTAATATCTGCAGATTCATAACGAAACGTTTGTTCATCTGGTAATCCATCTGGAAACTGCGCAAACACAATTTGTTCATTTTCCATTTCAACCGCTCCTTTTGTACTGATACTTCTAAATTAAATGTGATTTGCATAGAGTTCAATAAAAGCAACTTAAAAGCCGTAACTGAATGGAGGCAGTTACGGCTTTCGTTTATATTTGTGAGAAGTTATTAAGGAATTTTCTATTATGTTTAATGGATGAATAGAATGGATGTTATTTGTTCAGGTATTTTTCAATATAAAATGCAGATTCTTCGATAGATTTATATTCCGTATTAATGACAATGGCATTAAATTTATCAAAGACTTCTTCCGCATAACTTAATTCTTTTTTAATGCGATGTAAACTGTTGTAGTTGGCTGAACCTTTCATACCCAGTACACGAATGCGTTCTGTACGGATATTCATAATATAATCGGGACTTGCGGTTAAGCCGAATACTAACATTTTCTTGTTGAAGACTTCTTCAGGAATCGGTGCTTCAGGCACTAATGGAATGTTGGCAATTTTATAACCTTTATTCGCAAGATACATACTAAGAGGTGTTTTAGATGTTCGGGACACACCTAGAATCACCGCATCTGCTTCTTCAATACCGGTAAAGACTTTACCATCGTCATATTTGACTGAGAATTCCATTGCCTCAATCCGTTCAAAATAGTGCTGATCCATTTTGCGTAAGGCACCGCTTTCGCGTAAGGCTTTTTGATGTGTTTTGTTTTCAATTAAATTAAGTAAATCCGTCATATAGTCTACATATAAGATACCTTGCTCTTCTGCATAGGCTTGACCGATTTGATTAAATTTCGGGTTCACGAGCGTTGTGATAACAATCGCATCACGCTGCTTCGCTAATTTTAAAATCGTCAGAAACTCTTCTTCATTTTTAATGAAAGGGAATTTCTTAATTTCTGCGTCATCTTCTATATCAGGAAACTGTGTTAATGTCGCATGAATCATACGTTGAGCAGTTTCTCCAATAGAATCCGACACGATATATAATGCTAAATGTTCGTTATTGTTTTGCACCGATTGCTCTCTCACTTTCTGCTTGGCTTTGAGCAGCAGCCAACATTGCGCCAGGAACTCTGAATGGTGAGCATGATACATAATCAATCGCTAAGTCATTGAAGTAATGAATTGATTTCGGATCTCCACCAAGTTCACCGCAAACGCCAATTTTGATATTTGGGTTTGCAGCTTTAGCTTGTTCTACTGCTGTTTTAATCAACGCACCTACACCGTCAACATCCAATGTTTGGAATGGGTCGACTTCTAGTAAGCCTCTGTTGATATATTCACTGATAAATTTGCCTGCATCATCACGAGAGAATCCAAATGTTAATTGTGTTAAGTCATTCGTACCGAAACTGAAGAACTCTGATTCTTTCGCAAGTTGTCCTGCAATTAAGCAAGCTCTTGGTGTTTCAATCATTGTTCCGATTAAGTAATCGATAGATGTGTTGTCTTGTGCTAACATACCTTCTGCTGTCGCTTGGATTGTGTCTTTTAATGTCTTGAATTCCTCTACTGTAGATACAAGCGGTATCATAATTTCCGGTTGGCTTTCGATACCCTCATCTTTTAATTTTAACACACTGCCGATAATCGCTTCCGTCTGCATTTCAGCAAGTTCTGGATACGTTACTGCTAAACGGCAGCCACGGTGACCAAGCATCGGGTTCGTTTCATGCAAGTCGACAATACGTTTACGCAACACGTCTTTATCAACATTTAATTGTTCTGACACTAATTGGATTTCATCATTTGTTTTCGGTAAGAACTCATGTAATGGCGGATCTAGTAAACGTACAATTGTCGGACGGCCATTAGATAATCTGAAAATCTGTTCGAAATCTTCAATTTGATATTTACGGATTTCATTTAATGCTTCGATTCGTTCTTCTTGTGAAGAAGCCAAGATGAAACGACGCATTTGAACTAAACGTTCTGCACCGAAGAACATATGCTCAGTTCTGACTAAGCCGATACCTGCTGCATCAAATTGGTAACCTGATGCGATGTCTTGAGGTGTTTCAGCATTCATGCGTACATTTAAACGTGCAGCTTCTTGTGTCCATTGCATGAAGCGGTCAAAATCTTCACTATGGTCTGCATCTGTTTTTTCAATGTCACCTAAGTAAATATTACCTGTTGAGCCATCAACTGAAATGATGTCGCCTTCATTCAACGTTTGGCCATGATACGTCACAACTTTATTTTCAGTATCAATATTCAAGTTAGAGCAGCCTGTCACACAGCATTTACCCATACCACGCGCAACGACTGCCGCATGTGATGTCATACCACCATGTGTAGTCACAATCGCTTCACTCGCAACCATACCTTCGATATCTTCAGGTGAAGTTTCAGGTCGCATCAAGATTACTTTTTCACCTTGATCTGCTTGTACTTTCGCATCTTCCGCTGAGAAAACAACCTTACCTGTTGATGCACCTGGACTAGCTGGAAGACCTGCATCAGAAATAGCTTCTGCCGCTTCAATCGCTTCTGCTTTGAATGTCGGATGCAATAATGTATCAATTGATTTTACATCTACCTTTGTTAGCGCCTCTTCTTTAGTGATAACCCCTTCATCTACTAAATCAACCGCAATTTTCATTGCTGCTTTGGCTGTACGTTTTCCGTTTCTTGTTTGTAAGATATACAATTTACCATTTTCAATAGTGAATTCGATATCCTGCATATCTTTATAATGTGCTTCTAATTTCTCAGTCACATCTACAAACTCTTGGTAAACTTCAGGCATTTGTTGTGCTAGCGTTTCAATTTCTTTAGGTGTACGGATACCTGCTACAACATCTTCACCTTGCGCATTCAATAAGTACTCACCAAAGACATGATTATCGCCTGTCACAGGGTTTCTTGTAAATGCTACACCTGTACCGCTGCGATCTCCACTATTACCGAAGACCATTTCTTGAATGTTGACACCTGTACCGATATCGTGTGGAATATCATTTAAATCACGATACACACGTGCACGGTCGTTATCCCAAGATTTAAATACTGCTTCTACAGCTTCAGTTAATTGTGTGAATGGATCTTGCGGGAATGGTTTATAAACTTCTTCTTCATAAATTTCTTTGAAACGTGCACTGATGACTTTCAAACCTTCTGCTGGAATTTCAGCATCTGTTTCATAGCCATTTTCTTCTTTATAGTTGTCGAAGAAGCGATCGAACGCTGTCATGTTGATACCATAGACAACTTGACCGAACATTTGAAGCAAACGACGATAACAGTCATACGCAAAGCGCGCATCATTTGTTTTTTCAGCTAGCTTCTCAACGTTCTCGTCATTTAATCCTAAGTTTAAAATCGTGTCCATCATACCTGGCATTGAAATTTTTGCACCACTACGGACTGAAACTAATAATAAGTTGTTGTCAGATGAAAAAGATTTCCCAGTACGTTCTGAGAAAGCTTTGAGTTGTGTATGTAATTCCTCTTTTAACTCGTCAGATAATGTTGCACCTTGTTTCAAGTATTCAATACATGCTTCTGTCGTAATCGTAAAGCCGTCTGGTACAGGTAAACCTAAGCGCATCATTTCAGCTAAGTTCGCACCTTTACCGCCAAGCAAATCCTTCATGGATTGACTACCTTCTTCAAATGCGTAAATATATTTTGTCATTTGTAGATCACCTCATCTATTTTTATCAATGTGTCATACTAATTAGTTTATAGTATGTCATACTGAAAACGCTTTGACAATTAAAAACATACAATTATTTCAATTAATTTGTTTAGAATTTCACTAATTCGTTACATTTTAGTTAAAAGCAATGTTATTTACCCTTTTAATTAAATGGATTAAGCTAAAGATAAGAAGATTAAAGGAGCATTCATTATGAAAGGTTATGAATTATGTGTCAGTAAAGTTCCATTATTTCAAAACTTAGATACAGAAGCTTTAGAACATGTCTTTTCAAAAGTCCATGCGACCAAGGTACGTAAAGGCGATTATCTCTTTATGGCTGGAGATGACGTTCATACTTTATTTGTGATTCATTCTGGCAAGGTACGTATCTTCAGATTGACTGATGATGGCGATGAACAATTAATTCGCATTTTAGGCCATAGTGATTTCACTGGTGAATTAACTTTATTTAATGCTTCAGACAGTGCCAATACGTACGCAGAAGCTTTAGAAGATAGCGATGTCTGTACGATTAATCAATCCTCTATTCATCAATTGATGACAGATTATCCTGAAATCGGGATTAAAATGATCGAAGGTTTGGCAAAGCGCTTGAATCAGTCAGAAACGATGACCACTCAAATCGCATTGATGAGCAGCAAAGAACGATTACTAGAATATATACAATTAGAAACAAAAGACGGTTTATTAAAGCTTTCGATGACTAAAAAGAATTTAGCGACTTATTTAAGCATGCAGCCAGAAACATTAAATCGTACCTTCAAACAACTAGAACAAGAAGGTATTTTAGACAAAATCAACCACAATACCTATAAAGTAACGAAAAATTGATCTAGGTCAATTTTATTTCTCTCCTTCTCTCATATCATTAATAGTGAAAGCAGACATCACTTCAAATGAGAGGAGGAGTTTTTGATGTTTACAAAATGGATTTATCGATATGAACAAACATTAACGTTAGTCGCATTTATTGCCATAGTTACCGGCATTTTGATACGCATCTTTTTTAAAGATATTGCGGTAATGGGAAATGCCTTGCTCATCTTTGCGACGGTTATTGCGATGTTGCCCATCGGCTTACGTGCGATACAGGCGTTACGTTTTAAAATGTTCAGTATTGAATTATTGATCAGTATCGCAGTCATCGGTGCCCTCTTTATTGGTGAGTTGATCGAAGCGGCAGTTGTGACGTTTCTATTCTTATTCGGAAGTTATTTAGAGAAAAAGACACTAGAACGCACACGTCGTTCGATTCAATCCTTAACAGAACTATCACCTGAAGAAGCGCTAATCAAACAAGCTGATGGCTCACGTAATTTAGTATCCATTGAAGAAGTAGAAAAAGGTGATCGAATCATACTAACCGCTGGCAGTCGTGTACCCGTAGATGGTCATATTATTGAAGGTGAAGGTACATTTAACGAAGCCTCAATTACAGGTGAATCTGTTCCACTGACAAAACGTCAACAAGATACGTTATACAGCAGTACGATATTAGAATCTGGCTATGTGGAAATGATTGCGGATAAAGTCGGTGAAGAAACTGCATTTGCGAAGATAATTGATTTAATTGAAGAAGCACAAGAGACGGAATCTAATACCAAACGTTTCTTAGACCGCTTCGCCAAATGGTATACACCAGCTGTCATTGTATTAGCTGCTATTGTTGGACTTATCACATGGAATTTACATCTTGCGATTACGTTCTTAGTCATCGCATGTCCAGGTGCTTTAATTATCGGTGCCCCTGTCTCAAGTGTTGCGGGAATAGGAAATGGTGCCAAACATGGTGCATTAATCAAAGGCAGTGACATTATGGAGACCTTGGCACATATTGATATCATGGTTTTTGATAAAACAGGTACATTGACTAAAGGCCAACCTGAACTCTTACGTGTTCAAACTTATAACGAACCACCTCACGACTTATTAGGTTTAATCGGTACTTTAGAACAAACTTCTGAACATCATTTAGCACATGCGATTACAAATTATGCCGAACAACATCATGTGTTAACGAATTATGTTGTAGAATCAACGACACCTATTAAAGGAAAAGGTATCGCCGGACAAGTCGATAATCAACACTTAGTCATTGGCAACCGCGCTTTGATGCATGATTATCATATTGATATCACACAAGCAGAAAAAGACGCATTAAATGAGGAACAAACTGGACACACTTTAGTCTTTGCGGCAGTTGATGGAAAACTCGCAGCTGTCTTATCAATTAAAGATGAGGTACGTGAAGATGCGAAACAAGCCATTGGCTTAATGAAGCAATATGGTGTGAAACGAACGATTATGTTAACGGGTGATAATGCGCATACTGCACGCATAATCGCTGAACAGTTAGATATAGATGAGGTTGAAGCGGGTTTATTACCTGAAGACAAAACAGATTATGTTAAGCAATTACAAGCACAAGGTTATCGTGTTGCGATGGCGGGAGATGGTATTAATGATGCCCCTGCGATTGCGACTGCAGATATCGGCTTAGCTATGGGTGACGGCGGCACAGATATTTCAATGGAAACAGCAGATATTGTATTAATGGCAGATCGCTTGAAACAATATGCACATGCATTCTTATTAGCCAAAGCCACACACCATAATATTAAACAAAACATCTGGATTGCGATGTTAACAGTTTTCGCACTTTTAATCGGTGTACTGCTCGGCGGTGTGAACTTAGCAATCGGAATGTTCATCCATGAAGCAAGTGTCTTAGTCGTGATATTCAACGCTATGCGTTTAATTAAATTTAAAATTAAAGGAGACGATTTAAATGAAACAACTCAAACTACAATTAGAAACACTGACATGCCCTACATGTATCAAGAAAATTGAAGGTGCTTTAAGTAAAACAGATGGTATTGAATCGGCGAAAGTATTATTCAACAGCAGTAAAGTAAAGGTTAAATATGACGAAACGAAAATTTCTTCTGAACAAATCAGCGAAACGATTGAACAATTGGGGTATAGTGTCTTACAAGTCGCTTAGTCTGTCATGCAGGATATGAATACGAAATGAGTCAATTATCTATTTAAATTCACGTGTGATATACTAGCACTTAATTCAATATTTGATGAAAGGTGATTAACCATGCTGAAAAATCAATTTCCAATCGGTAAGTTCCAAAAACCAGACGGTTATACTGTAGAAGATTTAAACACGTGGATTGATGCAATTGAAGAGCTGCCAGATATACTTACAACACTCACGACAAACGCATCTTCACAAGAACGCCATGCGACATATCGTGAAGGCAGTTTTGATGTTCAAACTTTAATTCATCATATTGCAGACAGCCACATGCACGGTTTTATTCGTACGAAACAAACTTTGACTGAAGACCATCCATTTGTCACATCATTTCTACAAGATGCCTGGGCTGATGCACCTGACAATCAAGCACCTTTAGAATACTCATTAGAACTGATTGACGGCATGCACAAACGTTGGGCAATCTTATTACGTGAATTACCCGTAGAAGCATTTGACCGTACATTTTACCACCCTGAAGAAGGAGAAGGCAGACTTGCAGATCTTGTAGCTAAAATGGCTTGGCATGGTAACCATCATCTAGAACATATTAAATTGGCGCTAAAGGAAATTGAGGAAAGTTAATAATGCTTCGAGGGCTCACAACACTATGTTGTGAGTCTTTTTTTGTTCAAATTTAAAATTAAACGTAATAATAATGGCAACTTTCCTACATATTTCAAAAAGTATTGACGCTTCAAGTAAGCGGTTTTATACTTTAAGTGAACAAAAAGAAACATAAAGAAACACAAAACAACAAAGAAGGTGCATCTAAATGACAAAACTATTTTTTGAGGACACTGTTTTCGTAAGTGATGCAGACTCAAAAGAAGAAATTTTTAAAGAAGTATCAGAAGCTCTGGTTAAACAAGGAGATGTAAAAGATAGTTTCTTTGAACATATTATCGAAAGAGAACATAACTACCCTACAGGTATGGATTTATCATTATTAAATGGTAAGTATGCAAATATTGCAATTCCGCATACTGAATCGGAATATGTAAATACTACAAAAATCGTACCTGTAAAATTGAACCATCCTATTCATTTCAAAAATATGATTTCCCCACATAATGATCTAGAAGTATCTTTTTTATTCATTATCTTAAATAGCGATAAAGCTAAACAAACACAGTTACTTGCTAGAATCATGGATTTTATCAATTCTCAAAATGAAGAAGATATGCTTAAATTCTT
>NZ_PZGG01000063.1 GCF_003043455.1 Staphylococcus simulans
GACTATTACAGATCTAACTGTAACACTTGTGTTTGATACAAGTCTTATACATTTAGTAGGAGAACATTTAATTGAAAATACAGTATCTAATAGAAGTGCGATAGAAAAAATGATTGCTATAGTATCACCTATGATAGCAGGAACAATTTACTCTCTAATCCCATTAAAAGATTTTTTGTTAATTCTTTTATGTACTGAAATACTTGCATTACTTAGTGCTCTTTTTATAAATTATCCGAAACATATTTCAGACGATCACGCTAGTTTAAGTGATATACGTTTAAATAAAGGCTTTCTATCCTCTGCCAATTATTTATGGTCTCATAAAGATATTCTGTTACTAGTATTATTAGGTGTTTTCATAAATTTTCAATTATCCTTTTTAAATGTTGGTATACCTTCAAGCTTTACTCAGTATTTTCATATGAGTGCATCTAACTTAGGTATTATGCAAGTAGCTACTCCTTTAGGCATGATCCTAATCGCTATAATTTATCCTATGATTAAATTGAAAAGTAGTGTTTGGGAAAAAAACGCTCATGGTCTATTGATTATGTTTCTTTCTATATTGTTAATTACACTTACCTTTGTTTTCAAATTCAATAATCTCATGATATTAGTTATATTTATAATATCTAGGTTATTGCTAGGAATTGGAATTCAATACACAAACATACCTTCAATAGTATATTTTCAGAAAAATATTCCTGATAAAATAAAAGGTAGATTTTTCGGGTTTTTAAATAGTACTGTTCAAAGTATCGCTCCAATAGGATTTTTACTAGCAGGAATTCTTTTTAGCATTAACAATATATTTTTTATAATATTATTTTCTATCTCAGGAATACTTAGTTTGTTTTTATCATTATACGCATTACAATTGAAAAATAAATTTTAGCTGACTATTACACTGGTTAGTAGAGGAACGCAAAATTGAAAGACTCTATACTATTTAGATTTAGTCAGTAGTCAGTAATCACTGTACAGTTGGAGTAATACGTGACATCTATTGTATGTGGAAGTAAAAGTTGAGCATCTACAATTGATTTTCAAGCAACATAAAAAATGTAACCTCAACAATAATTTTAATCAAAACGTTGAAGTTACCTTAATCTTTTAAATTAACCAAAGAAACCAGAAATAACATCAATACCTTGCGCTAATGTTTTAGCGATATTAGTTCCCATCGTTACCCAATCTTGATTTAAACCTGATTGAGTTGCTTGACTGATAGCATCAATAACACCTGACATAAAATATTTTCTCCTTCCATATTGCAAACTCGATTTTGAGTTAAGCAAAAGTGCCAATGAGTGTCTTAAAATGGTAGCTCTAATGAGCATATTTTGATTCGAATTTTATACATCAGCCGAATTTGACAAAGAGCCAAATAAACCAGATGTTCGGGCTCTAATTCAGAGTTCGAACATCTGGTTTTTGTTTGTCCTGAAAATACAGTTGTGTTTTTGAAAGAAAGAGACCATTTCATAATTAACGGCTGTTTATGGAAGTTTTTAACAAAAAGTTTAGCTTCAATATTCAAAATGTCAGTTAATTCTTTCTATAATTTGTTGGAAATACTAATATGAACGTATTTATTCATATAAAAAATACAGAAAATAGAAAAATATCGCATATTTAATTTACTTGTTTGTTACTGGAATTTTGATTTTGTATGTATTATTTGATTTGTGAATAACTTCCTATGTATATCTCGAGTAGACAGTTGAAGTTAAATCTTAAATGCTGAAAGTAATAAAATATGCGAAGAAAAAGCAGCAAAGTGAAATCACTCTGCTGCTTTTTTGTGGTTAAAAAGTAAAAATTGCTAGCAAACATAAAATAACATAAACCACATTGACCACAGTCAAATAGATCGTCCAACGCTCTACAATGTAGAACTCTCTTTTGACTTGTTTAGGATTGATGAATTCGTCATCAACATGTGCTTTGCGATGTTTGGCACTAGACATTTGGTAGCGCAAACGTCTAAAACCATAGCTTGTCGCATCGAAGATACCGTCTTGAACTAAGACGAAAATGAAGCCGACAATGAAAAGCATCATACTGACAATGAATAAAATGTCGATAAATTGGGTCCACGTATGCTCGCGAAACAGCCAAATAATCAAACTTAAAACAGGTGAGAATATTGCCCAAAAAATCCATTTGAAGTGTCTATTCATATCACGATAACCTCTCGATTCATTAAAAATTTAAAAGTAATTCATCAGCATTTATTTAGTAATAACTATAAAGTTTTTTTAATAGAAATACAAGAAACAAAAAGTGCGTAATCTATTGATATTGCTATATTTGTTACACATGTGTGACGGAACTTTTTGTTATAACATTTAAATTATTCAAAAAATTATGTTGATTTTGAATGTAAATTACCGATATACTAATATTAAAATATTTCTGATAATTTAGAAGGGAATGTTTAATTTGAATCTATAAGGGGGATTGTCAATGCTTAGATATATACTCAAGCGTTTTGGGTACATGCTTATTTCTTTGTTTATCATTATGACTATCACTTTCTTCTTAATGAAATTGATGCCAGGTTCACCATTTAATGATGCAAAGTTAAGCGCAGATCAAAAGGAGATTTTGAACGAGACCTACGGTTTGAATGATCCAGTCATTGTACAATATTTGCACTACTTGAAAAATGTAGTCACAGGAGATTTTGGGGTTTCATTCCAATATCATAACCAACCAGTGTGGGATTTAATTCAACCTCGTTTGATTCCGTCGATTGAAATGGGACTTGCGGCGATGGTCATCGGGATTGTTTTAGGATTGATTTTGGGGGTTGCAGCAGCAACAAAACAAAATACATGGGTGGATTACTCAGCGACAGTTATTTCAGTTATCGCTGTTTCAGTACCATCATTCGTATTAGCAGTATTATTACAATATGTGTTCTCAGTAAGATTAAGATGGTTCCCAGTAGCAGGTTGGGAAGGCATTTCAACAGCTATACTGCCATCACTCGCACTTTCAGCAGGCGTACTTGCGACAGTCGCACGATACATACGAGCGGAAATGATCGAAGTGCTGAGTTCTGATTATATTTTACTTGCGAGAGCCAAAGGGAATTCGATGATGCGTGTGCTATTCGGACATGCGTTACGAAATGCGTTGATTCCAGTTATCACAATCATCGTACCGATGTTAGCTGGAATTTTAACAGGAACACTTACAATCGAGAATATCTTCGGGGTTCCAGGACTAGGGGATCAATTCGTAAGATCGATTCAAACGAATGACTTCTCTGTCATTATGGCAACCACTCTTTTATTCAGTACGTTATTCATCGTATCGATTTTCATTGTGGATATTTTATATGGAATTATCGATCCGCGTATTAGGATACAAGGAGGTAAGAAATAATGGCAGAAGACAAAAAACAACATTTGCATGGAGATTACTCCAACGCAACGCTTACACATACTACAGATGGCGAGAATGTGCCAGATTTTATCTTAGTAGAACAAGACATCGAAAAAGAGCCGGAAATTCAGCGTGAAAGTAAGAACTTCTGGCAAGATGCATGGAGCCAATTAAGACGAAATAAACTCGCAGTTGTCGGTATGATTGGATTAATTTTAATCATCATCATGGCACTTGTGGGTCCTTTAATCAGCAGTCATGATTATGCTGAACAAGATGTAGACCGCAGAAACTTGCCGGCAAAAATACCTGTCTTAGACCAAATACCTTTCTTACCGTTTGACGGTGTAGGTGCAGATGGCAAAGATGCATATAAAGAAGCAGGTGTAAAAGAAAACTTCTGGTTTGGGACTGACCAATTAGGTCGTGACTTATGGTCACGTACTTGGCAAGGAGCACAAGTATCATTGTTCATCGGTGTAGTCGCAGCCGCATTAGATATCTTTATCGGTGTGGTTTACGGGGCGATATCCGGATTCTTTGGAGGACGAACAGATGACGTCATGCAGCGGATTATAGAAATCATCGCTTCTATTCCGAACTTGATTGTCGTAATTTTATTCGTATTAATTTTCGAACCTTCAATTTGGACAATTATTTTAGCAATGGCCATCACTGGGTGGATTGGCATGAGCCGTGTTGTTCGTGGTGAGTTCTTAAAATTAAAAGGACAAGAATTCGTATTAGCATCACGCACATTAGGGGCTTCTAAAGGGAAATTGATTTTCCGTCATATTTTACCGAATACATTAGGTGCTATTGTTGTAACTTCAATGTTCACAGTACCAAGTGCAATTTTCTTCGAAGCATTCTTAAGCTTCATCGGTATCGGTGTACCGGCACCTAAAACGTCACTTGGTTCATTAGTAAATGACGGACGCGCGATGTTATTGATTCATCCGCATGAATTATTTATTCCAGCATTGATTTTAAGTTTATTGATTTTATTCTTCTACTTATTCAGTGATGGATTACGTGATGCATTCGATCCGAAAATGCGTAAATAAGGGAGGCAAAAAGGATGTCAGATAAAATATTAGAAGTAAACGATTTGCATGTCTCCTTTGATATTGATGCTGGAGAAGTGCAAGCCGTACGTGGTGTAGACTTTTATTTGAGAAAGGGAGAAACCCTGGCAATTGTAGGTGAATCAGGTTCTGGTAAATCAGTGACAACTAAAGCGCTGACAAAACTTTTCCAAGGAGATGCAGGACGTATCAAAAAAGGAGAAATCTTATTCTTGGGGGAAGATTTAGCACAAAAACCTGAAAAAGAATTAATCAAACTAAGAGGTAAAGATATCTCTATGATTTTCCAAGATCCGATGACGTCACTGAATCCAACGATGCAAATCGGCAAACAAGTGATGGAACCTTTGATTAAACACCGTAACTATAGTAAATCACAAGCGAAAAAACGTGCGCTAGAAATTTTAGAAATGGTTGGTTTGCCTAATGCGAAAGAACGTTTTAAAGCCTATCCCCACCAATTTTCAGGTGGGCAGAGACAACGTATTGTCATCGCGACAGCGCTCGCATGCGAACCGAAAGTCTTAATCGCAGATGAGCCGACAACAGCATTGGATGTAACAATGCAAGCACAAATTTTAGACTTAATGAAACGCCTGCAACAAAAAATTGATACATCGATTATTTTCATAACACATGACTTAGGTGTTGTCGCAAATATCGCAGACCGTGTCGCAGTTATGTATGGCGGACAAATGATTGAAAGAGGCGAAATTGATGAAATATTCTATGACCCTCAACATCCGTATACTTGGGGACTGTTATCTTCAATGCCTGACTTAGAAACAGGTAATGATATTGAACTAACAGCAATTCCAGGGACACCGCCAGACTTACTACATCCACCAAAAGGTGATGCATTCGCACCACGAAGTCAATATGCATTAGATATCGACTTTGAAGAAGAGCCGCCATGGTTTAAAGTGTCACCGACACATTTTGTGAAGTCATGGTTATTAGATGAAAGAGCGCCGAAAGTTGAACCGCCAGAGCTTGTGAAACAACGTCAAAGAACAATGGCGAATAAGTTCGATAAACCACAACGACAAGAGGGGGTGGCGTTCAATGAAGGATAATCGCGAACAAAAATTCAATGAATCTAACACAGCAATTGAACAACAAAGACACATTGAACAAGAACAAAGGGAAACAGCTGAACAACGTCATCAAGCACCTTCGCAAGAAGTACTGCTTGAAGTCAATAACTTGAAACAATACTTCAATGTCGGCAAGCGTAATGAAGTACGTGCCGTTGAAGGTATCTCGTTCAAGATATTCAAAGGGGAAACATTTGGCTTAGTTGGAGAATCTGGTTGCGGGAAGTCAACGACTGGAAAAGCATTAATTAAGTTGAATGATGCGACAGCTGGAGAAGTTTATTACGAAGGGGTTAACATACAAGATATTAAAAAGCGTAAGGATATGTTGAAATTCAATAAGAAAATTCAAATGATTTTCCAAGACCCTTACGCTTCATTGAACCCGAGATTAAAAGTGATGGATATCGTTGCAGAAGGCATTGATATTCATAAATTAGCAAAGAATACGAAAGATAGAAAAAAACGTGTGTATGATTTATTAGAAACAGTTGGTTTGAATAAAGAGCATGCGAACCGTTATCCGCATGAGTTCTCAGGTGGACAAAGACAACGTATCGGTATTGCGCGAGCATTAGCAGTAGAACCAGAATTCATCATCGCAGATGAACCGATTTCAGCACTAGACGTTTCAATTCAAGCACAAGTGGTCAACTTATTGTTGAAACTTCAACGTGAAAAAGGGATTACGTTCTTATTCATTGCCCATGACTTATCTATGGTGAAATATATTTCAGATAGAATCGCAGTGATGCATTTCGGTAAAATTGTAGAGTTAGGAACAGCGGATGAAATTTATAATCATCCTTTACATCCTTACACACAATCTTTGTTATCAGCGGTACCTCAACCAGATCCTGAAAGTGAACGTACAAGAACACGTATCGTCTATAAAGAGGATACCGAAAAGAATTCTGAACGTTCATTACAAGAAGTCTTTCCAGGACATTATGTCTTCGTGACAGACGAGGAAGCACAAGAATTAAAACAAAGATCACAACAAACAGTGTAAGGGGGATAAAGCGATGAAGAAAAAATTAATTTCATTAGCCATGATGCTTGCTGCAGCAGCCCTCATACTCAGTGGGTGCAGTCAAGGCGGCGGTATTTATGATGATAAAGGACAAGTTTATCGTTCAGTATTATCACAAGATATGAGTACACTAGATACAGTGCTTGCGACAGATACAGTTTCATTCAATGTTTATAACCAAGTTTATGAAGGGCTATATTCATTAGATGAAAAAGACCAAGCGATTCCAGCAATTGCTAAGAAAATGCCGAAGAAAAGTAATGGCGGTAAAACTTTAACAATTGAAATGAGAAAGAATGCAAAGTGGTCTAACGGTGACCCAGTTACAGCTAATGACTTTGTGTTTGCTTGGAAAAAAGCGCTGAAACCTGAAACGGCTTCTGAATATGCATATATTATGTATGACTTGAAGAACGCACAAAAGATTAACGAAGGTAAAATGTCTCCGGATAAATTAGGCGTTAAAGCCTTAGATAAACACACACTTCAAATTGAATTAACGAAGCCATTACCATATTTCGATCAAATGTTAGCTTTCGGAACATACATGCCGCAAAATGAAAAAGTTGCGAAAAAGTATGGTAAAAAATATGGGACAACTGCTGATAAAGCTGTCTATAACGGTCCTTTTGAATTAACGGATTGGAAAGTTGAAGACAAAATTTTAATGAAAAAGAATGATAAGTATTGGGATAAAAAAGCAGTCAAGCTAGATAAAATCAGCTTTAAGGTTTTAAAAGATCAACAAGCAGGTGCATCGTTATATGACACTGGTTCTGTAGATAATACAGGTATTACATCAGAACAAGTGGAAAAATATAAAGATAGTCCAGCACTCTTTAAGCGCTTAAAAGCTTCAACGTTCTTCTTGAAATTAAATGAAAAAGAACAAAAAGAATTCAAAAATAAAGATATGCGTTACGCGGTTGCACAATCGATCAATAAAGAAGCATATGTAGATAATGTTTTAGGAGATGGATCTAAACCATTTGATGGCTTTACAGCGAAAAAGACCGCTTTATTACCAGATGGTAAAGATTATGCGACGACTGTAAAATCACCGCTTAAGTATAATCCAAAAGCAGCCAAAGATCATCTTGAAAAAGCGAAAAAGGCATTAGGTCAAGATGAATTCACATTTACATTAAATACTGAAGATACACCAAGTTCTAAGATTTCAGCACAATTTATTAAGTCGCAAATTGAAAAGAACTTACCTGGTGTCACAGTCAATATTAAACAATTACCATTCAAACAGCGTGTTACAGCAGAGTTAACAATGAATTATTCTATGTCACTTTCAGGTTGGGGACCTGACTATCCAGACCCAATGACGTTCTTAGATACAATGACAACGGATAATGCGCAAAACAATACAGACTGGAGCAGTAAAGAATTTGATAATATGCTGAAAGAAGCAAACAGTTCTTTATTAAAACAACCAGAAAAACGTATTGATAAATTAAGAGAAGCGGAAGAATTAATGTTAGGAGAAGCACCAGTTGCGCCTATTTACCAACAAGGTGCTGCTAGTTTACGCAACCCTCAACTTAAAGGAATTGTGTATCATCAAATCGGTGGTGAAACTACATTAAAACACGCTTACATTGATAAGAGTATCGATAGAGAAACAGGTAAGAAAAAGAAAGATAAAGAGTAAGAAACAAAGGGATAATTTTTCACTCAATAAGGGGATTTAAATATTGAAACACGGTCAGATATGGCCGTGTTTTTATTTATGAATTTTTTAAATAAAATCGTAGTCTTTGACTTTATTACAGCTTAACCCTAGCATGACAATTAAGAGAGAAGAATAGGAGAGGGTTATATGTTGCCGGTCAGTATATTAGACCAAACGCCCATTACTAAAAATCAAACGTCACAAGAAGCTTTAAAACAAACGGTAGAACTTGCGCAACTTGCAGATCAATTAGGATATACACGTTATTTAGTTGCTGAGCATCATAATTTAAAAGACGTTATTGGAACGTCTCCAGAAATCTTGACAATGCATTTATTAAATCAAACCCAAGATTTACGTATTGGTTCCGGCGGTGTCATGTTGCAGCATTATCATCCGCTTAAAGTAATCGAACAGTTTCATTTAATGGATGAGCTATCTAATCACCGTGTGGATTTAGCGGTAGGAAAAGCACCGGGAGGATACCCTAAAGTTACAGAAATTTTAAAAGAAGAGTTAAAAGAAAATTACTTTTCGTTTGATGAAAAGTTTAAGATATTGAATCGCTTGAATACTCAAAATTTCGATGACGCATCTAAATACACGGGATTAAAAACAGCAAAACGTCAAAGTGAGACATCTAGTGTGCCTGTGTATTTACTTGGTACGAGTTTGAATTCAGTGATACAAGCAGCAGAAGCTAAAGTCGGTGTGATTTATGCATTCTTTATTAATGCGGACCAAGAAGCATTGGAAGAAGCTTTAGAAGCTTATAAATCTCGCTTTCCAGAAGGACGTTTCATTGTGAGTATACCTGCAATGGTTACTGCAGATGATGATAATCAATTGCCATTTCGATTTTCACAACGTCAATATGAATTAATCTCTGAAGATGGCAGAAGGACGATTTTAAATACTAAAGCACAAGTCGAGGATTATTTATCACAAAGCGATGAAAAATTTGAAGTGACAGAAAAGCGTATGTATATTATTAGTGGAAATAAGGAAGAAGTTCAAAACAAGTTAGATGAGATTAATAGAAAGCACATGATTGATGAATGGATGTTGCATATGCCGATTCCAAATCATAAATTAAGAATGAATACAGTAAGACAACTTGCACCAACAAATTAGAAAGAAAAAGGAGCGCTAAGCGTGGATGATACTATAAAAATAACTTCGGCATCACGTGATTTCGATCAAGCTGGGCATTTAAGCTATGTTGCGATAGGCAATATGTGTCATGCGATGTTAGGCAGTCAAAACGAACAACTCATAGAACATTATATGCAGAAAATGTATCGTAAGAAAAAGAATCGTTTTAGCTATGAACATACACTGCAAGCAACCATTAACGATAAAGTTGCAGGGCTTATGACATGTATGCCATATCGTGATTTAGAGAGAAGTTTAATTCCAACAGTGATTCAAATTGCTTTGTTGAAACATATCTTCGTATTGCCGCATATTTTGAATTATTATCAATCTATTCTTTCACTGATTCGTATGCAAGAAGGTGAAAATGATGAGTACCATGTCAGTATGTTATCTGTTTCGTCAGAGTTTCAGCGTAGAGGTGTAGGACAAGCGTTGCTAGCAGAAGCGGAAAATAAAGCAAAAGCAGCAGGATATAATAAGATATCGCTAACTGTAAATCAGGACAATTATAAAGCAACCGCTTTGTATCAAAAGTTAGGTTATGAAAAAGTAGGAGAAGCTAAAGCCTCGATGATTACATTAAATAGAATGAGAAAACACTTAATTCAATAACATAACAATGACTTTTAAAATGTGATACCGCACATTGACTTGTATAATGAATTGTTGAATGTTAGTATAAAATTGTAAATTAAATAACTCATTGCTAGGGGTGCCGAAAAGGCTGAAAGATATACCATCAACCCTTTGAACCTGATCTAGTTAGTACTAGCGTAGGGAAGCGTACATAGATGATTAAGAAATAGAAATTCAATATGACGAGGGGTAAGCATAGTGTTATGTTTATCTTTTGTTGTATATGTATAAAATCCTTGCGCATTCATAAAATTATGAATGCGTTTTCTTATTTGTCTTGTCTTGATGTTTTGTAGGCCTCCTAGCAGTGATGCAGGGAGGAATTATTTTATGAAACAAGAAGAAATTGAATTGAAAAAAGGTTTTCCAGCAAGCAGACGTGTCTTTAAACAAGGGGCAGATGAAGATATTCGTGTGCCGTTTCGTGAAATTGAACTCAGTGATACCGTGACAGATTACAGCACACAAAAGAACGAACCTCTTACAGTATATGATACAGCGGGTGTGTATCATGAAGAAGGTTATGAAGTAGACGTTCAAAAAGGTATTCCGCAGTTACGTTCTAACTGGATTGATGCACGTGAAGATGTAGAAGCGTATGAAGGACGTAAAGTACAATCCATTGATAACGGCTTTAAAAAAGAAGGACATCATAAGTTCGTTGAAACTCCGTTCAAATACCAACCTAAACGTGCACAAGAAGGTAAACGCGTAACGCAAATGTATTATGCGAAACAAGGTATCATCACAAAAGAAATGAAATTTGTGGCAGCACGTGAAGGTGTTGAACCAGAATTTGTCAGAGATGAAATTGCGAGAGGCCGCGCAATTATCCCTAATAATGTGAATCATCCTGAGTCTGAACCGATGATTATTGGTAAAAATTTCCAAGTTAAGATCAATGCGAATATCGGTAACTCAGCGGTGTCTTCATCGATTGAAGCGGAAATTGAGAAATTAGTATGGGCGACACACTGGGGTGCAGATACAATCATGGATTTATCTACAGGTAAAAATATTCATGCGACACGTGAATATCTATTAAGAAATTCACCAGTTCCTGTAGGTACAGTTCCAATTTATCAGGCATTAGAAAAAGTGAATGGTATTGCGGAAGACTTAACATGGGAAATCTATCGCGATACGTTAATCGAACAAGCGGAACAAGGTGTAGACTACTTTACTATCCATGCGGGTGTATTACTACGTTATGTCCCATTAACTGTTGATCGTTTAACAGGTATTGTTTCTCGTGGTGGTTCTATCATGGCACAATGGTGTTTAGCACATCATGAGGAAAGTTTCTTATATGAACACTTTGATGATATTTGTGAAATTTTAAATCGTTATGATATTGCGGTCTCTTTAGGAGATGGATTAAGACCAGGCTCAATTTATGATGCGAATGATGAAAGCCAAATTTCAGAATTGAAAACATTAGGTGAATTAACGGATATTGCTTGGAAACATGATGTTCAAGTGATGATTGAAGGACCGGGACATATTCCAATGCATAAAATTAAAGAGAACCAAGATTTAGCAGATTTCTATTGTAAAGAAGCGCCTTTCTATACATTAGGACCTCTAACAACAGATATCGCACCAGCCTATGACCATATCACTTCTGCTATCGGTGCAGCACAAATCGCAAGCCATGGTACCGCAATGCTTTGTTATGTCACACCTAAAGAACATTTAGGTTTACCAAATAAAGATGATGTACGTGAAGGTGTAATCACTTATAAAATTGCAGCACATGCGGCAGATTTAGCTAAAGGTTTGAAAGGTGCATCAGAACGTGACGATGCAATTAGTAAAGCGCGTTTTGAATTCCGTTGGATTGACCAATTCAACTTATCTTTAGATCCAGAGCGTGCGCGTGAATATCATGATGAAACATTACCAAAAGAGTCAGCGAAAGTCGCACACTTCTGCAGTATGTGCGGACCTAAATTCTGTTCAATGCGTATTTCGCACGATTTACGTCAACATCATTTTGATGAACAAGAAAGACAAGATGCGATGAAAGAAAAAGCAAAAGACTTCGTAGAACAAGGCAGTAAAATCTATCAATAATTAAAAATAAATCAAAAAAATAGCGCCAGTACAAAATTTAATGTACTGGTGCTTTTTTTACTTATAATGCATGGAAAACCGCAATGAAAACTGTACCGATATAAAAAGTCAGACTCGCGTAAATCCAAAAATAATTCGTACCGATAGATTCAGCACGTTGTTGTGCATTATGGAAGAACGGAAGGTTACCGTTTTTAATCAATGAAATGCCCACAAAGAATGCAAAAACGACAAAGGAACCAATAAATAAAATTGTATTAATAACCATATCGTAATGCACAAAAAGACTATACCCCACATAAATCGTTGCTGCGATACAAGCTACTGTTCTTATTATTGTAGAAAGCATGTGCTACACCTCTCATTCATCTTATATCATTATTATATAACATTTAAGTTAATAGAGGTATTACTATTTAGATTGTTCAAGACAAGAAAAGAAAGCGAGAACTAACTTTCTAAATCACTGAGAATGGAACAGAGCAATTAAAATGGTAGCACCAAAGAAACAAAGACTGATTAGAATCCAAAAGTACTGAGGTTTTCTAATTTTAGATACTTTCTTGTAATGATGAAACAAAGAATCAGTAGTTTTAGACTGTTTCTTTTTACTAAGTTTTGAATTAAAGCGA
>NZ_PZGG01000064.1 GCF_003043455.1 Staphylococcus simulans
TCCATTGTCTGGCGACAATGGCAAAGAGGTCACACCTGTTCCCATGCCGAACACAGAAGTTAAGCTCTTTAGCGCCGATGGTAGTCGGACTTACGTTCCGCAAGAGTAGGACGTTGCCAGGCAAACACGAGATCCTGTAAAGGGTCTCTTTTTTTATGCCATTTTTTAATTTTTGATAATGAAACGAGAAGAATTCTTTCATTTCTCATCGTTGAAGTAGATTCAAATATGTTAAAATAAGAGTTAATTACCAAATTGAAGGTAGTGGAAAAATGAATTTGCCATTAAATCATCAGCTTAAATCTTTTCTAAAACAACAACCTATTTCTTTTCATGTACCTGGCCATAAAAACATGACAATCGGGACATTACATGAGATGGATTTAGCCATGGATATTACTGAGATTACTGATTTTGATGACTTGCATCATCCTGAAGGCATATTAAAAGAAAGTATGCATACCTTAGACAAGCATCCAGATTATGATGCCTTTTATTTAGTAAATGGCACAACTTCAGGTCTTTTATCAGTGATTCAAGCAACCGCAAAACAAGAGGCACCAATTGTGATGAGCCGTAATGTACATAAATCAGTTTTTCATGGTTTAGATTTAGCTCAAAAAGATGCAGAAATTTTACCGATGACTGTCAGTGATGTAACCCATCAATATGTAGCGCCACGCATTGAACAAAAAGAAGGTACAAATAGTCTAGCGATCGTGACATACCCTAACTATTACGGTGAATTATTCGATATTGCTTCATTTATTAATGAACAACACGCGAAGGGTACACCTGTGTTAGTAGATGAAGCGCATGGTGCACATTTTGGATTAGATGGTTTCCCTAAATCTGCACTTTCTTTCGGGGCAGATTATGTCGTACAGTCTTATCATAAAAGTTTGCCTGCATTGACTATGAGCTCTGTAATCTTCATACATAAAAATGCGCCTTATCGAGAACAAGTGAAGGAGTATTTAACTTACTTTCAATCATCAAGTCCTTCATATTTATTAATGGCAGGCTTAGAGCGCGCCCATCAATTTTATAAAACATATGAGAGTACTTATTTTTTCACACAACGTCAACGTCTACTTGATGCATTAAGCACTAAAGGATTAGAAGTTCATGAGATGGATGATCCACTTAAAATTACTTTGACATACGCAGGGTATACAGGCTATGACATCCAACAATGGTTAGAAACACAACATCTTTATGTAGAACTCGCAGATGAAATACAAGTATTGTTAGTGTTGCCGATGTGGCATAAAGGTGATCGGTTCCCATTTGAATCATTATTAGAACGGATTAAAGCATTAAAGTTACCGAAGTCGACAGACGAGGTTACAGTAAGTATTCCAAAAATGCCTAAACACTTTGGATATTATCAGCCTGTGACAATAACTAAAATGAAAAGTATCGATTTTAGTGAAGCTGCAGGTAAATTGTTAGCCCAACACATTGTACCTTACCCACCAGGTATACCGGTGTTTTATAAAGGTGAACATATTCATCATGAAATGATCGATATTATGGAAGACTGGGTAGCACAGGGAATTAGAGTAGAAGGTATAAAGCATAGAACTATAAATATTAAGGATGAATAATATGTCAGCATTTATTACATTTGAAGGACCAGAGGGTTCTGGTAAAACAACGGTCTTAAACCAAGTTTCAGAGCGTTTACAAGCACAATTTGAAGTCTTAACAACAAGAGAACCTGGCGGCGTACCCGCTGCAGAACAAATTCGAGAAATTTTATTAGAAGGCGAAGCTGTTGATGAGCGTACCGAAGCCTTATTATTTGCGGCATCACGCAGAGAACATTTAGTAGAAAAAGTCTTACCAGCGCTAAAAGCGGGAAGAGTAGTATTGTGTGACCGCTATATCGATAGTTCGCTTGCTTATCAAGGTTATGCGAGAGGTATTGGTGTAGAGGAAGTCAGAGCAATTAATGAATTTGCGATTAATGGTTTGTATCCGGATTTAACAGTGTATCTAGACATTACCGCTGAAACGGGAAGAGCACGGATTCAAAGCAATGCGCGAGACATGAATCGTTTGGATCATGAGAGTATCACATTTCATCAACGGGTCATTGAAGGGTATCATCAATTAATCGAACAAGAACCAGAGCGTTTTGCGGTCATTGACGCAAATCAATCTATTGAGGCGGTTGTTGATGCTGCTTATCAAGCAATTGTCCAACATTTGTCTAGCCAAGCATAAGCTTTAGATGATTGCTTTGGAAGTTGTTGCAAGCGTGCAGGTTCACGTAGTATAATTTGTTAAACTTTAATTACAGCAGACCTAAAAGATGAAGGTAAAATATTAATAGAAAACATCAAGAAATCAGACATCATTTTAGTTATTTTTATTTAGTTTTAAACAGGCTCTACCATCACAATATGCTATAATATTACAAAGAGGTGTTAGTTATGAAAATGGTAATTGCAATTGTTCAAGACCAAGATAGTCAAGAGTTGTCTGACCAACTCGTCAAAAATAATTTCCGAGCTACTAAACTTGCGACAACAGGTGGATTCCTACGCGCAGGAAACACAACATTCCTATGCGGTGTTGATGATGACAAAGTAGATGATTTACTAAATGTTATCAATAAAACATGTGGAAACAGAGAACAACTTGTATCACCAATTACGCCAATGGGCGGCAGTGCAGACTCTTACATTCCATATCCAGTTGAAGTAGAAGTCGGCGGCGCGACAGTATTCGTAATGCCTGTTGATGCGTTCCACAGATTTTAATGAGAAACATGACATGAATCTATGATTCGACATAATTACAGTCTATAAATAGTGGGGGTCGGGACGAGCGTGTAATCGAGATTGTATAAAGACAATCAATGATTAAACTCATGAGTTCCTGCCCTTTTTCATTATGGAAAGGTGACAAATTGAATGGATGAATTATCAAGATTGACGAATGCGTATCAATCTGGAAAGCTTTCGCACGCCTATTTGTTTGAAGGCGATGATGCACAAACGATGCAGCAAACGGCTATGGCTTTTGCGAAGTTGATACTATGCAATGACAATGAAATATGCCAAGCGAAAGTTGACGGTTTCAATCATCCTGATTTTAGATATGTCACAACAGATGAGGCAAATCTGAAAAAAGAAAAGATTGAAGCGTTAGTTCATGTGATGAATCAATTACCTGTTGAAGGCAGTCACAAAGTCTATATTATTAACGGTTTTGAGAAACTTACCGTTCAAGGTGAGAATAGTATTTTAAAGTTCTTAGAAGAACCGCCAGAAAATACGATTGCGATATTGCTGTCGACGAAACCAGAACAAATTCTCAGTACAATCCATTCGCGTTGTCAGCATGTTTATTTTAAACCGATGTCACAAGCACAACTCGTGGAACGTCTGAAAGAACAAGAGATATCTAAACCGATTGCTGAAATGTTGAGTACCTATACCTCACAAATCGAAGAAGCTCGTGCGCTGAATGAGGAGTATGATTTAGCAAATTTACGCAAAAACATTATCAATTGGTGCCAATTACTGCTGACGAATCGTGCAATGGCTTTAATTGCTTTGGTCGATTTAATGAAAGCAGCTAAAAATAAAAAGCTGCAACAACTGACATTGTCAGTCGTGAATGCATTCTTCCAAGATATTATGCACGAAAAAGCAGACATTTCAGGATACTTGGTATTCTCTGAATTAGAAACAGATATTAAACAATATGCACAACGTTTAACATATGACCAATTAACGCATATGTATGATCATATAACGGAGGCACATAAGAAATTAACACAAAATGTGAATCCAACACTCGTATTTGAACAAATCGTAATTAAGGGGGTGGGCTAAATGCTTCAAGTGATTGGCGTACAATTCCAAAAAGCTGGTAAGCTTGAGTATTATGCACCGGTTGAAGATGCTGAACTTTGTTGTGGTGACAGAGTTGTTGTAGAATCTAAACGTGGTGTAGAAGTCGGTGATGTCAAAGATGCTGCACTAAAGGTAGATGAGGAAGATGTTACATTACCTTTAAAACAAATCATTCGTGTCGCAACTGATAATGATTTAGAACAATGTGCATGCAACGAAGAAGATGCAGATGCTGCAATGGATTTCTGTAAAGCATCTGTAGAAGAATTAGGTTTAGAAATGCGTTTAGTCAATTGTGAGTACACATTAGATAAATCAAAAGTGATTTTTAACTTTACTGCGGATGATCGTATCGACTTTAGAAAGTTGGTAAAGATTTTAGCCGCAAAGTTAAGAACTCGTATTGAATTACGTCAAATCGGCGTACGTGATGAGGCTAAATTACTTGGTGGTATCGGACCTTGCGGCCGTTCACTATGTTGTTCAACGTTCTTAGGTGACTTTGAACCTGTATCGATTAAAATGGCAAAAGATCAGAACTTATCATTAAATCCTACAAAAATTTCAGGTGCTTGCGGTCGTTTAATGTGCTGCTTAAAATATGAAAATGATCAATATGAAGCTGCCAGAGAACAATTACCTGATGTAGGAACAAAAATAGATACACCTGATGGTCAAGGTACAGTGGTAGGCTTGAATATGTTAGATATTTCAATGCAAGTCAAAGTTGAAGGTTTAGAACAACCTTTAGAATACTCAGTTGATGATTTAGAAGCAATCTATTAAGGGAGGCCACAGGCTTTTGGAACGCAGAGAAATAATGGAGAGACTATTGCGTCTTGAAACCAATGTTAAACAATTGTATCAAGACACGGCGGAATTAAAGACCATCACCATGCAGCTTATAGAAGAAAATGTTGCGTTGGAAGTCGAAAATAAACATTTGAAACAATTAATCGGCCGTTCACAAGAAACAGGAACTGAATCAACAGATGTTTCAGATAAGCCTGAGCAAAAGTCTAAAGAGAAAAAGAAACCTCGTTTAAGCAGTAAGGAGAACTTAGCGATTTTATATCAAGAAGGCTTCCATATCTGTAAAGGCGATTTATTCGGTAAACATCGTAATGGTGAAGATTGCTTATTTTGTTTACAAACATTAGAAGAACAATCCTAAAATGCGGTTGTTTTAATATATCAAAAGAATGTCATATTCTATTTGAAGGCTTGAATGAGAACCTGAAGAGGTTCTCATTTATACATATTTAATCAAAAATTGGAGAAAATCATGTTGAAAGAAAATGAACGTTTAGATTGTCTATTAAAAGAACAGTTAGAAATAATTCAAAATGATGAAGTCTTTTCCTTTTCGACGGATGCTTTATTATTAGGCCATTTTACCCAGCTTAGAAAACGCGACAAAGTAATGGATTTATGTTCAGGTAATGGCGTCATTCCTTTATTACTTTCAGACAAAGGAAATCACATGATAGATGCGATTGAAATCCAACCACAATTGGTGGATATGGCTGAGCGCAGTATTCGTCATAACCATTTAGAAGCACGTATTCAAATGTATGAAATGGATTTAAGACATGTTCAACAACACTTTCAACCTTCAAGTTATAACGTTGTCACATGTAATCCGCCGTATTTCAAAACCATTCAAACGCATCAACATCAAAAAGAAGCACATAAAATTGCGCGTCATGAAGTAATGTGTACACTGGCTGATTGTGTGAATGCCGCAAAGCACTTATTGAAACAAGGCGGTCGTTTTGTCATAGTACATCGTGCAGAACGTTTAATGGATATATTATTTGAATTCAGACAACACCGTATTGAACCGAAAAAGCTGACAATGGTTTATAGTAAACCTGGTAAAGCAGCGCATGCGATTCTTGTAGAAGGACGTAAAGACGGCAAACCTGGTTTGGATATTGCGCCGCCATTTTATATGTATACAGCAGATGGCCAATATACTAAAGAAATGAGTGCGATTTATTATGGCAATTGAACATTATATTTATATCGTACGATGTAAAGACGGCACATTATATACTGGGTATACTAATAACGTTCAAGCAAGAATCGAAAAGCACAATGCGGGTAAAGGTGCCAAGTATACTAAAACAAGGCGTCCCGTTGTTTTACTTTATCAAGAAGGTTATGAAACAAAGTCAGAAGCGATGAAACGTGAGTATGAAATTAAAACATTCACGAGAACACAAAAATTACAGCTCATTGAAAGGGGCAAGCAATAACATGGGAACACTTTATTTAGTCGGAACACCCATCGGAAATTTAGCAGATATCACATTTCGTGCAGTAGACACTTTAAAATCTGTCGATATGATTGCCTGTGAAGATACACGTGTCACTAAGAAATTATGTCATCATTATGAGATTGAGACACCTTTAAAATCTTATCATGAACATAATAAAGAAACGCAGACTGAACCTTTAATTGAACTTTTATTAGAAGGGCACAATATCGCATTAGTCTCTGATGCCGGCTTACCGTTAATCAGTGATCCGGGTTATGAATTAGTGGTATGTGCGCGTGAAGCAGGTATTGATGTGGTGCCGATTCCTGGACCGAATGCAGGGTTGACTGCGTTGATGGGAAGCGGATTACCTTCGTTTGTGTATACATTTGTCGGGTTCTTACCGAGAAAAGCTAAAGATAAAAAAACAGTACTTGAACAGCGTATGTTTGAAGCTTCTACTGTAATTATTTATGAAAGTCCGTTTCGTGTGGCAGATACGCTAAAAGCTATAGCGGAAATTGATGAAACACGACCAGTCGCTTTAGGTCGAGAATTAACTAAGAAGTTTGAAGAGATTCAGACGGCACCGGTTAAAACATTGGTAGAAGCGGTCACAAATAGTGACATTCCGATTAAAGGTGAATTTGTTATCTTAATAGAGGGTGCAGCACCAAAAGAAGAGACAGAATGGTTCAGTGAGTTGGATATTCATGAACATGTTGAACATTATATCCGTCAAAATATGAAACCGAAAAAGGCGATTAAACAAGTCGCTGAAGACCGTCAGATGAAAACAGGAGAAGTTTACGATATTTACCATCAGACAAAATAAAAATGATGTAAAAGAAATATAACAAATAAGAAAATTAACACTGAGTGACACAGAAATGTGTTATTTTAAAGTAGTACAGTTAATTATTCATCTATATTATGGGAGCACGTTATTATTTTTCTTTAGTGAAGGACACCACTAGAATAGGAGCAATTCAAAATGAAGAAAAATAATCAAACACACCTTCACTATGCGATAAGAAAGTTTACAGTCGGAGCTGGATCAACACTTATCGCATCCTTTATATTTATGGGTTTAAGCACGTCAGCACAAGCGGAAGAATCCTCACAAACACACCACGAAACACAGGTAGAAGCGGAACATACACAAAATGATGAACAACCGTTACCATCAGAAGATATAACAACAGCACAACAGGTTGAAACACAACCAGATTTTTCTACAAAACGTTCTGAAACACAAACAAATCATGTGAATATATCATCTTCAGAAAAGAATACACAGGAACAAGATACTATGAACCTTGAACAAGAAGCTTCTTCATCTCAGATTCATGAAGGATCACAAACAAATCAAGAGAAACCTAGTCATAGTGAAGCACTACAACTAAAACAGTACGAACAACCAGTACAAGTAGATGATGATTCTGTGACAAGCTATGAAGCACAAAAGGTTACAGAAGATGTCATCCAACAAGTAGAAGCACCTGAAAATAAAAATGAAGAGATTAAAAATACAGAAACGTTTTCTAAAACGTCCTCAACTTCTGAAGAAGAAATAGCGCAGACGCATGTTTCGTCAGAAGTAGAACCGAAAACCGCTACTGCGCCAGAAATCAAATCAACTCTCATATCACAAGAGGATAATGAGAAAACTGAAGCGACACCAAAAGAAGAAGCAGCCAAAACAGAAGAAACTCAAACAAAAACAACGCAACGTACAGTCCAACAAGCACCTGTTCCACATAAAGAAAGTTTAAAAACTAATAAAGAACAACAAGCGATTAATCAATATCCAGTTATATTTGTACATGGATTTATGGGCTTTACAGGTGAAATAAAACCAGACTTATATCCTAATTATTGGGGTGGAGATAAGTATCGTGTGATAGATGGACTGCGTGAAAAAGGATACGAAGCTTATGAAGCGAGTGTAGGTGCTTTCAGCAGTAATTATGATCGCGCAATAGAGTTATATTATTATATTAAAGGCGGCACAGTAGATTATGGCGCGGCGCATGCGGAGAAATATGGACATTCTCGATATGGCAGAACTTATGCAGGGGTCTTTCATGAATGGGCGCCTGGCAAAAAGGTGCATATGGTCGGCCACAGTATGGGTGGACAAACAATCCGCCTTTTAGAACGTTTTTTACGCTTTGGTAATCAAGAAGAAATAGATTACCAACGTCAACATGGTGGAACAATCTCCTCTTTATTTGAAGGAGGGAAAGACCATATGATTGCCTCTATTACAACTTTAGGCACACCGCATAACGGTTCAGCCGCAGCGGATCGTATCGGTAATGAAAAAGCCTTTAAAGATATCGTTTATGCGTTAGGACGTATGGGCGGAGGCAAACTCGCAAATATCGATTTTGGCTTTGAAAAATGGGGATTCAAACAAAGAGAAAATGAATCTTATATTGAATACGCACAACGTGTTGCGCAAAGTAAACTTTGGGATACTGATGATAATGCGATGTATGATTTAACATCAGAAGGCTCAGAAAAATTAAATCGAATGACACCGATGAACCCTAACATTGTTTATACAACTTATACAGGTTTGGCGAGTCATGAAGGTTTAACGGGAAATCATATCCCTGATATTGGACAATTCTTCCTTTTTGATTCAACGAGTCGTGTCATTGGAAGTGAGGAGAACCAAGCATTGCGTCCAAATGACGGTATCGTTTCTGTGGTCTCTTCACTCTATCCAACAGGGCAAGCTTTCACCGAATTTACAGACGGCTTGAAAAAAGGCATCTGGCAAGTGACACCAGTCATGAAAGGTTGGGATCATTTAGATTTTGTCGGTCTAGATGCTTTAGACTTTAAACACACAGGCCAAGAATTACAAGGCTTTTACGCAGGTTTGATTAATCATATGATGCGTATAGAAGAATTAGATATCTAAACAATAACGCACCGTTATCCAAGTGATTTCGGTGCGTTATTAATATTTATTTATTAAAATGAACATTATCAAAGTATTTATTTTGTTCAGTAATTTTATTATTTACTTTCATATACTCCATAAGAAGTTCTAGTATTTCCATTTTGTGTACCTTCGTAAGTGGTAATTTCATAACTTGTATAGGTTAATGTATATTTTACCTTCTCTAGCCAGTCATTAGCTAAAAAAGTCTTAAAGGGTTGTTTGGATTTAGCTTTTCAGTGTTATTTGTACCTTGAAAAGCAATGAATTGTTGACCAGTTCCTTTGTCTTTATATAATAATTCAAATGTAACTGCATTGAGGCTGCCATTCTTATTTGAATATTTTTCATTAACATTTATTAGAGTTTTACTATTCATATCTTGATATACTCAATAGCTACTTAATTCAATTTTATCGCGTTCTGTAATTTCATTCATTATTTATACTCCATTCAACTCTATGATTATAATTTTGGTTATATCTTGCAGAGTTAGTATTGATTATTTGATCTGTAGCTAATATATTTACTTGAATTTCTTTAGGTATAGATTTCTCAATATCATTAGATATTTCTACTACTTTCTTTGACATAGATTTTCTATTATAGCTTTTATCACGAGAGAATAAGTTAGTGACGATTTCAAATTTAGGTTGATTATGTAGTGATGTTTGAACGCTGTAATATTTATTTTTGAATGTTTTTCCATTCTCAGTAATCAAAGGATAAAGTTTTTCATGATAATCTGTTAATGTCATAGGATCTCCACTAATCCAAAAAAATTCGTTTTGATAACCAGAATTTTGAGTTTTATTTATAGCTTCTTTAGTAAACCCGTAATAACCGTATTTTTTTTGATTATCTTTGAAGTATTGATAAAGTTCATCGTATTCTTTCTTGTTGGCTTTGTAGTCAAAGCCGCTGACTACTTTTCCAATTTGGGTAGAAAGTTCATCGCTTTCACCTTTAGCACGCATTGATCCTTTATGACCTAAAGAGTCCGATGTTAAAACAATGCTAGAATTAAACACGATGTCATGATCATCACAATGGACAAACACTTCCACACCATCTCCGCTGCCGACCACATTAGTAGCTTTAACCTTCAAACCGAAATTATCTTGAAAGAATCTTTCTCCTAATTCTGCATATTCATTATAATGTTTCTTTGCTAATTCAATGGCTTTCTTTTCAGCATGAGGTTGAAAACCTTGGCCTTTATATTCGTTTACAGGCATGGTGTCAGGGACTTTGTTTGTGAAAGAATTATTCAAATTGTTGCATCCTCCTAGTAGTAAAGTAGAAATGATAATGGTGCTGCATATCTTTTTCATAGGTCACCTCATTAATTATTTTGGTTAAATATATTTTATTAATATTGCATATTATTAATGGATATAATTATAATTTCGTGCTTCTGAAGCAGAAATAGTACGTGTAGATACGCTGTATGGTGCAATATAGTTCATTTCGGAAATAAACACACCACCATCCATATTGACGCGTTCTACATAAGCGACATGTCCCCAAACGCCTATGGGTGTTTGGAAAATAGCACCTTTTTTAGGTTGATTATTAACTATAAAACCATCAGCTTGTGCTTGGCTTGCCCAGTTTTTAGCATCTCCCCAAAATGTGCTGATAGTATTACCATCTGCTGCACGTTTATCAAATACATAGAAGGTACATTGCCTTGGTGTATATAAATTGTTTTTATTTGTTGGTGTCATTGATACTTGGTTCAGAATGTTGTGGGTATGATAGAGCATTTTGACCATAATAGTATGTAAATGAGTCATCTCAGATGTTGACTGTAAAGTTTGCATTCGAATGCTTACTTTTGATTTCTTCTAGAGTTTCAAAAGATACAACATTCCTTAAAATTAATGAGGTGGAAATGACTGGTGATATAAAAGATAATGTTAATTTTATGTTTTTCATTATTTAGAGATTCCTTTTCAAAGTTATTAAAATAAAAAGAGCGAGATAAAACAAAGTGTAAAAAAACTGTAAACGCTCTATACAAAACATGTAAAGTTTTATATGATAATTTTAAAAATACTAATTAACAAATAAAGTGTAAATAGTATTTTCTAAAACTTAAGATAGCAAATAGGGTTATGAAGTGCAATGGCTTAAATAAAATAAGTTAAGAAGAGATAAGAGCTAAATCATAATCTTGTAGTAACAATTAGATGTACTTAACCAGACTTAACACATGACAAGGTAAGTTTTCAGCAAATAGGGAATGTCAGGTTTTCAATCATTTTGAAGAAATAAATTGACAGCTATTTTAAAATTTTATTTATAACAAACGATAGGTGTAGCAACTAGCGAATCTATTGAAGCAGGTGTTGATTTGGTAGATGGAATGATAATTTAGTTTGTAGTAGAAGATAAAATATATGGTAGAAAATCACTGGATGATACCGCTGAAGGTAATAAATTTAGGAATTCTGATATATGGAAGCAAACTTAAAATAGGATTGGTTATGTAGAGAGTTCAATTGTTAAAAAATTACCAGTTGTAAAATTCGGAAAAAGATTGGGAGCTATATTTTAGTTTGTTAATATTGAAATTATTAAATAGAAAGAGGTTGTTAGATTGAATGATGC
>NZ_PZGG01000065.1 GCF_003043455.1 Staphylococcus simulans
TGTCACTGACCAATACCAAAATGCGGTTGATAAATTAAAACAAGCAAACCAGGCGCAACAAAATGGTGAAAATCAATCTAAAGTAGACAGTTTATTAAATGATATCGATAGCAAACTACAAACAATTAAAGATAAACTTAGTAAACTGTTCAACTAAATATGAAATAACGAGAGGGTGCAAAGAGCATCCTCTTTTTCAATTCGAAAATTAAGGGAAATCACTTGAATTTTGTTATGATAGATAGGTAGAGATTATGGGAGGACGATAGAATGGATTTTTGGTTAAAACAAAGCGCTGAGAATGTTCCTGAAAATATCGCATTAGATGACGGAACAACTCAACTTACATACGCTAACGTGTATCAATCAGCAAAACAATATGCATATGTCTTTAAACAGCTTAATCAAAAGAGAATAGCCTTTTACATTGATAATCGTATTGATGCTGCGTTAATGATTTATGGGGCTTGGTTAGCTGGTATAGAAGCAGTGATGATTAACACACGACTTACATACAAAGAAATTAAAGCACAACTTAAATCTGTACACACAGACACAATCATCGCAACATTACCTTTAGAATTAGAAGAATTTACTATTATAAATTGGAGTGAAATTGAGCAACGTCGTTCAACACAAACTTATGAGACTGAATTAGACTTAAACCGTATTGCATCTATCATGTTTACTTCTGGAACTACAGGTCCGCAAAAAGCAGTGCCGCAGACTTTCAACAACCATCTAGCGAGTGCTAATGGATGCAGAGAAAGTTTGGGCTTTGATCGTAATACGAAATGGTTATCCGTCTTGCCGATTTATCATATTTCAGGTTTAAGTGTGTTATTACGCAGTATAATTGAAGGATTTACAGTCAGATTAATGCGCAAATTTGAAACAGAAACTGTTTTAAAAGCGATTCAAAACGAACAAATTACACATATTTCACTCGTACCGCAAACGTTAGGATGGATGATGGAAGCGGGGTTAACACAACCTTATCAACTTCAAAAAATTCTGCTCGGCGGTGCGAAATTATCTGATGACTTAATTCGTAATGCCTTAAAAGCGGACTTGCCAATCTATAATTCATTCGGTATGACAGAAACCTGTTCGCAATTCTTAACCGCTTCTCCCTCCATATTAAAACAAAACCCTAACACAGTAGGGAAACCGAGCCCAAATGTACAAGTTAAAATTATCAACCCAAATCATGAAGGACATGGAGAACTCTTGTTGAAAGGTGACAACGTAATGGATGGATATCTCTATCCTGAAAATCTAACAAATGTATTTGAAGAAGGTTACTTTAAAACGGGTGACATCGCAAGTATGGACATGGATGGCTTTGTGATGGTTTATGACCGCAGAAAAGATTTAATTATCAGCGGCGGTGAAAATATTTATCCATATGAAATAGAAACTGCTGCGAAACGTTTTAAAGGGATTACAGATGCGATGTGCTATGCGCAAGAAGATAAAGTTTGGGGACAAGTTCCAGCATTATATTATACGAGTGAACAAGATATAGACCATGAAGCATTAGATACATTTTTAAAACAAGAATTAGCGAAATATAAAGTGCCGAAACACTATCAACAAGTATCGACATTACCTTATACATCTACAGGTAAATTAAAACGTGGAAAGTTAGAGGAATAAACATGCGCTTCGAGACGATTCAATTTTATACGTATGAAGCACCTTTTAAGCATCAGATTAAAACACCAAAAGTTTCATTAGAGACACGAAAAGTATTAGTTATCGGATTGAAAAACGAGAATGGACAAATTTATTTCGGTGAATGTAATGCCTTTGAAACAGATTGGTATGATAAAGAGACAATAGACACTGTATATAATCATTTGAAACGATGGTTTTATGAAACGTTAGAGGGTAAAACACTTAGAAACTTTGAAGAAGCGGTTCTATTGTTGAATCATTTAAATCATGCGCCCGCGGCAAGAAGTACTGCAGCTATGGCGCTTTATCAAGCGTTTCATAAACTGCCTTCTTTTGCAGTGCAGTATGGGGCAACAATCAGCGGCTTATCAACTAAAAATTATCAACAATTATTAGAAACAAAACCAAAGCGTATTA
Organism: Staphylococcus simulans; assembly: GCF_003043455.1. Lineage (GTDB taxonomy): Bacteria > Bacillota > Bacilli > Staphylococcales > Staphylococcaceae > Staphylococcus > Staphylococcus simulans_A. Next base: position 2,098 of record NZ_PZGG01000065.1, read on the forward strand.
AATTAAAATGGTCACAACAAGTCATTTTTGATATTAAAAAACTACAAAGCTTACCATTTAAGCCATGGATAGCGTTAGATGCTAATGAGTCTTTAAATGATCAAGATATAACCACTTTAAAAAAAGTTCAAGACATGGAAGATATATTATATATCGAGGAACCGTTTAAAGATTTAGAAGTGTTATGTACGTTATCTCCTGAAGCCATACCCCCTGTAGCTATCGATGAGAAGGCAAGAGACGTAGCAAGTATTTTAAATTTGATTGATTACTATCCGATTGATACAGTCATTTTAAAACCTTTCAGACTGGGCGGTATAGATAAAATTATAGATGCGATAAATCGTCTACATCAACGAAATATTAAAGTAGTCATAGGCGGTATGTACGAATATGGATTAAGTCGTTATTTCACAGCTTACCTTAGTCAGTATGCTGATTATCCAGGTGATGTCACACCTTATGGCTATTATTTTGAACAGGAGTTTACGCAAGAAAATGGCATATTAAAAAGGGGTCACTTATATTTCGTGCCCCCTGAAATTGATGTGAATCAATTAGAAATTTATTCGTGATGATGGTGATGACAATGTTCATGCTTATCGTGTTTTAAAGGTACTGGGTCAAAACCGCCTTTATGAAGCGGATGACATTTTGAAATACGTTTGATACCAAGCCATGTGCCTTTAATCGGACCATGGACTTCAATCGCTTCTTTTGTGTAGTTCGAACATGTAGGGTAGAAGCGGCAAGTAGGAGGTGTCAACGGTGAAATAAAATGTTGATAAATCCATATTAAGCCGAGTAAGAGCTTCTTCAAAATAATCCCTCCAACTGATTTATCTCAATTCGTAACGAATCTATTTTAGCATATATTATAAAAGGATGTGATAGAACGTGATTATACATGATCAATTTGACAAAGAAATCCGGTTGAACTTTACACAACCACAAGATAAACCGAATGGGGAACACGTTCTTGCGATCGCATTTCTCGATGACAATTTTCTATTAACTCGACATAAAAAAAGAGGGATAGAATTTCCAGGTGGAAAAATAGAACAAGGTGAAAGCAGTGAAGCGGCAGTGATACGTGAAGTGTTTGAAGAAACTGGCGGCATTGTTTCTGATTTGACTTACATTGCGCAATATACAGTGTTTCATCCAGATGGTACCAAATGGTTTACAAAAGATGTATTTGCGGTACAAGTAGACACTTTACAAATTAAGGATGATTATTTAGAAACTGCAGGACCAGTGACAAGTCACCGGTTAGATGAAATTTCAGATGATGAAAAGAGTTTTTTACTAGAAGATGAAGCGATATTAAAATGTGTGGAAAGAGTGATAGAACTTGGACTTTATCAAAAGAAAGAGGATGCCGATTGATCTGGCTACGCATCGTGGTGAAGAAGTAACTTATCAGGTAGATAATTTACGTGTAAAAGGATTAATGGTTACGCCAAAACAGTCTGTAAAACGCATTGTTGTTTATTTACGAGGCGGTAAAGGAAAGGTCGGCCGTGTTAGAACAGGACGGTTATTACAATTTGCGAACGATCATACGTTGGTTTTCGGACCTTACTATCGCGGTAATAATGGCAGTGAAGGCATAGATGAATTCAGCGGTGATGATTTGCATGATGTCACACAGGCCATTCGTATTTTGAAAACACTGTACCCAGAAGCTTTTGTGCATATGATTGGTTTCTCTCGAGGTGGCTTACAAGGATTATTAACATTTCAAGATTTACCAGCAGATAGTTATATTACTTGGGGTGGCGTATCTGACTTGCATTTGATGTATGAAGAGCGTGTAGATTTAAGAGGCATGCTGCGTCGAATGGTAGGACATCCTAAAAAAGATTTAGAAGCTTATCAAGAAAGAGAAGCATTGCAGTATATTGATGCAAACAGTCCGCCGATTTTAATTATTCATGGCGGTGAAGATATTCAAGTGGGTATCCATCAGGCGTATTATTTAGAAAACTATTTGAAACAAATAGGTCATCGTTATCAAACATACTATCAACCAAAAGAAGGACACATTCCAAGACCAAAAGCATTAAAAGAAGTGCTGAATGTGATTCATCAATGGATGGATGATGTTGAAGCAGAGAAGATATAAAAATTCCGAGAAAGGACTGACCTCTCTCGGAATTTTTTTGTTTCTCTATTTAATTAGGCTTGGAATCCGCCTTTTTCAGCGATTTCATCGTTTTCTTCACCGAATTTCTTAAAGTTTTCAACGAAACGTGATTTCAAGTCTTCAGCTTGTTCACGGTATGCGTCTTTATCACTCCAAGCATTGATTGGTTGTAGAATTGAATTTGGTACATCTTCAATTTCAGTAGGAATACTTAAACCGAATGCTTCATCTTTTTCGAATTCAGCATCTTTTAAGTCGCCTTTAATCGCAGCGTCTACCATGCGACGTGTATATTTAAGGCTGATACGACGTCCTACGCCGTATTTTCCGCCAGTCCAGCCTGTATTAACTAAATAAACATCTACCTCATGCTTATCAATTAAATCACCTAATAAATCTGCATAGACTTTAGGATGTAATGGCAGGAATGGTGCACCGAAGCATGTTGAGAATGAAGGTACTGGTTCAGTAATACCGCGTTCAGTACCTGCAAGCTTAGATGTGAAACCACTTAAGAAGTGGTAAAGTGCTTGTGCTTTATTTAATTTAGAAATAGGCGGTAACACACCAAATGCATCTGCAGTAAGGAAAATGATTGTATTTGGGTGTGCAGCTTTAGATGGTTTCGCAATGTTTTTAATATAGTCGATCGGATAAGCAGCACGTGTATTTTCAGTGTGCTCGTTATCATCGAAATCAACTGTACCATCGTCAGCAACAACTACGTTTTCTAAAATAGTACCGTAGCGGATTGCGTTGAAAATTTCAGGTTCTTTTGATTTTGAAAGGTTGATGGCTTTTGCGTAGCAGCCGCCTTCAATGTTGAAAATACCATTTTGGTTCCAACCGTGTTCATCATCACCAATTAATTTACGATCTGGTGCTGCAGATAAAGTTGTTTTACCTGTACCTGATAAACCGAAGAATAAAGCGACATCGCCTTTTTCACCAACGTTAGCTGAGCAGTGCATACTCATGATGTCTTGTTGAGGTAATAAATAGTTCATGACTGAGAAAATACCTTTTTTCATTTCACCCGCATATTCAGTTCCCCCGATTAAGATAATACGGTGTTTAAATGAAACAATTACGAATGTTTCTGATTTCGTACCATCAACTTCAGGATTAGCTTTGAAGTGTGGTGCTGAAACAATTGTAAAGTTTGGTTTGATTTTTTGTGCTTCTTCTTTTGAAGAAGGGCGGATGAACATGTTTTTCGCAAATAAATTATGCCATGCCATTTCATTAACTACTGTTAAACGTAGTTGTGTATCTTCGTCGCTGCCTGCATAACCATTGAAGACGTACAATTCATCTTTTTGATCTAAATAGTCTAAAACTTTGTCATAAAGTCTTAAGAATGTATCTTCTTCAATAGGTTGGTTGATTGAACCCCAGTCAATCGTATCTCTATAAGAAGGTTCATTTACAATAAATTTGTCTTTAGGTGAACGTCCAGTGTATTGACCTGTCAGTGCATTGATAGCCCCAAGTTCTGTTAGTTCCCCTTCGTTGTTGTCCAGAATCTTGTTGTACAATTGTGTAGTTGTGAGTTGGAAAAGTGATGAAGACTTTCCAATCAAATGATCCAACTTATTACGGTTAGTTTGTGCATCTACTGCCATTTTAAAAACCCCTCCAGCGCGTAAGTATTGTTAATAATTGTAAGCCTTTACATTTTCATAGTATAACATAATATGACGATTATTCCATAACAGATTTAAGATTTTAGACATATAGAATTGACAAGCATAAAGAGTTTGGGTAGTATTGTGATTAACGGATTCTCTTATCCTGAGTGGCGGAGGGACATGGACCCAACGAAGCCCAGCAACCTCTCCTTGTCGGAGAAAGGTGCCAAACCGTTTGCAAATATCATTAAAGATGTTTGAACGATAAGAGCGAAAGGACGTTTAAGGGCTTTCTCTCTATGTTTATATAGTTTGAAAGTCCTTTTTTATTTGAGCTCGTAGATAGAGAATTTTCGTAATCAAAATCAAAAGGAGTCAGTTATGTCGAATAATAGAAAATTGTTTACGTCAGAATCTGTTACAGAAGGGCATCCTGATAAAATAGCGGACCAAATTTCAGACGCTATTCTGGATGAATTATTAAAGAAAGATCCGGATGCAAGAGTAGCTTGCGAAACAGTAGTCACTACGGGAATGGCTATGATTGTCGGAGAAATTTCTACAGCAACTTATGTTGATTTTCCTAAGGTTGTCCGCGATACAGTAGCAGAAATCGGTTATACGAGAGCGAAATATGGTTATGATAGTCAAACAATGGCTGTAATGTCAGCGATTGATGAGCAATCACCAGATATCGCACAAGCAGTAGATACTGCTTTAGAATATAGAAATGAAATTACGGAAGAGGAAATTGAAAGTACAGGTGCAGGTGATCAAGGTTTAATGTTTGGTTATGCGACGAATGAAACAGAAACATATATGCCGACACCTATTTACTTCTCACACCAACTTGCGAAACGCTTATCAGATGTCAGAAAAGATGGTACATTAACTTACTTAAGACCAGACGGTAAAGTACAAGTAACAGTTGAGTATGATGAAGATGATAAACCAGTACGTATTGATACAATTGTTATCTCTGCACAACATGCTGAAGATGCATCATTAGATCAAATCCAACGTGATATCAGAACACATGTAATTGATCCAATTGTACCGGCTGAACTTTTAGATGAAGAAACTAAATTCTTCATTAACCCAACAGGTCGCTTTGTAATTGGCGGACCTCAAGGTGATGCTGGTTTAACAGGACGTAAGATTATTGTTGATACTTATGGTGGTCTTGCACGTCACGGCGGTGGTTGCTTCAGTGGTAAAGACCCTACAAAAGTAGACCGTTCAGCTGCTTATGCGGCACGTTACGTGGCTAAAAATATTGTTGCTGCCGGCTTAGCAGATAAATGTGAAGTACAACTTGCTTATGCTATCGGTGTTGCAGAACCTGTATCTATTTCAATTGATACATTCGGAACTGGTAAAGTTTCAGAAGGACAATTGGTAGAAGCGGTAAGAGCTAACTTTGACTTGCGTCCAGCAGGTATCATTAAAATGTTAGACTTGAAACGTCCTATTTATAAACAAACTGCAGCATATGGTCACTTCGGCCGCACAGATATTGCTTTACCATGGGAACGTGTTGATAAAGTGGACGCATTAAAAGAAGCTGTTCAAGCATAATTGTACAGTTTTTGAATTTGTGACATTTTATTATCGATACATTCGATATTTTCCTTTATAATTGGGATTAAGATATGTAAAGGAGCGGAATATGTTATGGGACCATTAGAAATTGGTTTGATTGCAGCAATTGTTGTCGCTGTTATCTTCTTTGTCTTATTCTTAGTTGTCTTAAACAGCAAGAAAAAGGCTAAGCTGAAAGCAGAGGAACAATATGAGGCAAAAGAAAGAAGTATAAAAGAAAATTATGAAGACGAGCTTGAAAAAGAACGCGTCGAACATAAAAAAGCGGTCACTAAACAACGCGCTGATTTCGATGAAACAGTGACAGCTAAAGACCGTGAAATCGATGCGCTGAAGCTCTTCTCGAAAAATCATAGCGAGTATGTGACAGACATGCGCTTAATCGGTATCAGAGATCGTTTGGTTAAAGAAAAACGTATTCGTCCAGAAGATATGCATATCATGGCGAACATTTTCTTACCAAAAAATGATTTCAATGCGATTGATCGTATCAGTCATTTAGTTTTAACACGTACAGGCTTATACATTATCGATTCTCAATTACTTAAAGGACATGTTTATAACGGCATCAGTCAAGAACAGTTCGGTACATTACCGACAATTGAACAAGTCTTTGATGTGTTAGATCTAGATAAACGTCATCCACAAACATTAGTGTTAGATGAAAATGATGATAAGCAATCAGCTTCATTTGTAAACTACTCAAATCAATTAAAAGAAGTTGAGCACTTAGCAGATACATTGAAGCGCGAATTGAATTTGAAATACACACCAATGGCATTACTTTATTTCAATCCTAAAAATGAAGGTGCAGTGACAATTTCAAACTACGCACAAACAACAAATACTAAAGTATTAGTCGGACCAGAACAATTAGATGAATACTTTAATAAATTTGTTTTCCATGGCCGTATTCAATATAATGTTGAAGATTTACAACGTGTGATGGAAGAAATTGAATCTTTTAATTAATATTTCATGCACTGTTGACTGTAAATATACAGTTGACAGTGCATTTTTAATTCGAAATGTTTTACAGTTTCATTCACAGTGCATAGCATAAAGATAAAGCAACGATGCGAGGAGAGAGAAATATGAATACATTAACGTTATATAATGGAAAAACAATGCCAAGACTAGGACTAGGAACATATAGAGTTGAAAATAATGATGAATTAGCACAATCCGTGTCATTAGCAATAGAAAATGGTTATCGCAGTATTGATACAGCTGCACGCTATGAAAATGAAGAAAAAGTAGGAGAAGGCATTAAAAAAGGTATTCAAGCTGCTGGTATACAACGATCAGATCTATTTATTACATCAAAATTATGGTTAGATGATTATGGCAGAATAAATGTTGAAGATGCCTACCAACGCACCTTAGATAAACTCGGTTTGAATTATTTGGATTTGTATTTGTTGCATTGGCCTGGTCCTAATGAAGAAGAAATGATTGACACGTGGAAAGGTATGGAAGATTTATTGAAACAAAATAAAGTGAAAAACATTGGTGTCAGCAATTTTCAACCTCATCACTTAGAAAGCTTATTATCACATGCATCGATTAAACCCGTGATTAATCAAATAGAATTTCATCCTTATTTAACACAAAATGATTTAAGGTTGTATCTCAAAGCGCAACGCATTCAAGCTGAAGCTTGGTCACCATTTATGAATGGATCCGTATTAAAAGATAAAACGATTCAAACGATTGCTGAAGAAGTAGGAAAGTCACCTGCACAAGTTGTATTAAGATGGCATATTCAACATGAAGTCATTGTGATTCCGAAATCTATCACACCTTCACGCATCAAAGAGAATATGAACGTATTTGATTTTAAGCTTTCTGATGACCAAATGCAGCGCATTGACGATTTGAATCAAAATAAAAGTATAGATGCAGATGTGCCTGCTTATAAATCTTATTAATCAAAAAAGCGTTACCCTTTACAGTAGGAGTAAAAGGTAACGCTTTTTTATGCGATGACATAACCGATTAAGCATGCGATAAAGCATAATCCATATTGTAAAAAGCTATAAGCAATAAATAATATACGTTGAGACTTTGTCGTCAGCATATTGGTTAATTCCAGTGATAACGTTGAAAATGTAGTTAAACCACCTAAAAATCCTACAATGACCAATGGGGAAAGCCAAGCTTGCGCCATTGCGATTCCTGAAAGCAGACTGATTAAGAAACTGCCTACTAAGTTGACGATAAGTGTTGCTACCGGTAACCGGGTGGATAGTTTTGAACAACTGTTTGTTACAGCTGCACGGACCACTGCACCTAATCCGCCACCAAGCATAACTAATAAAAGGTTACTCATGACTTAAGGCACCTCCAGCTTTACTACCGATATAACAAATTGCTAAACCAAGTATATAACTTGAAACAGCATAAATAATAAGTAAGCTATATTGTTGATGTTCAAACATTTTCACCAGTTCAAACTGAAAAGTAGAGAATGTGGTTAATGCGCCTAAAAATCCAGTTGTAATACCTTTTTTGAGTAAGGGATTAGATTTAAAAGTTTGAATCACTAATGCGGATACTAAGCCCATAAAAAAGGCACCCGCTAAATTAGCAATAAAAGTTCCAATAGGGAACCCTTGGCTATGGTTTAATTGTGAAAAGATAAAGCGCAACAAGGCACCTAAAGCGCCTCCTGCAAATACATATAAATACTGCAAAATATCGCCTCGTTACTTTAATGATAAATAAATGATGCTGCTGTTATAGTGGATTGTCAATTAAAATTTAATCATTCCAAATGAGATCAAAGAAGTTATAATATGAATAACAATCACTACAAATAAGATGATAGGTAATATTTTACTGGCTTTACGAATCCAATCTGTACGTTCTTTTGAATGTTTAATAGATTTGTCTGCTAAAATGATCGCAATAATTAAGATAATTGCATTGACAACACTGCTTGTAATTATTTTTTTAGCAATTGAGTGAAACTGCTCATTTAACAGTGGATTATACATGTTGAAGTTAAAACTGATAATAATAAGGATAATAGTTAGATAAAAATAAAGTTTTGACCGTGACATGATGACCTCCGTTTCTGTACATTCTTTTATAATATCATAATTTTTTAGAGGGTTGTCATTTCTTTTCAAAACCTTTTTAACAATTATATCTTGAGTTAATCAATCGCGATTTAAACAGGGTAATGTTATAATCAAGATACTTTAGACAGCATTGAAAGTTAACAGTAATAAGGAGGCACTTATTTTATGGTAAAAGCAGATTTGAATGTAGAAGTATTTGCGGATGGTGCAGATATTGAAGAAATGAAAAAAGCTTACAAAAATAACGAGGTAGACGGTTTCACAACAAATCCAAGCTTAATGGCTAAAGCGGGTGTAACAGATTATAAAGCATTCGCTGAAGAAGCTGTGAAAGAAATTCCAGATGCTTCAATTTCTTTTGAAGTTTTTGCGGATGATTTAGAAACTATGGAAAAAGAAGCGGAAATTTTAAAACAATATGGTAAAAATGTTTTCGTTAAAATTCCGATTGTGAATACAAAAGGTGAGTCTACAATTCCTTTAATTAAACGATTATCAGCAGACGGCGTACAATTAAACATTACAGCTGTATACACTTTAGAGCAAGTTAAAGAAATCACAGATGCAGTGACTGAAGGTGTACCAACTTATGTTTCAGTCTTTGCAGGACGTATTGCTGATACGGGTGTGGATCCACTACCATTAATGAAAGAATCAGTAGAAGTAACACACTCTAAAAAAGGTGTTAAATTATTATGGGCAAGCTGCCGTGAATTATTTAACGTCATTCAAGCAGATGAAATCGGTGCAGATATTATCACTTGTCCAGCAGGCGTTATCAGCAAAATCCCTAATATCGGCAGAGATATCAATGAATTATCAGTAGATACTGTTGAAGGATTTGCGAAAGATATTCAAAAATCAGGACTTTCAATTCTATAATTAAATGAGAAATCTAGTATCATGATAATTGATTCTAGTATAAAATAGAGGCAGAAATAATCTTTACCAAGGTATTTATCCTTTTCGTAAAGTTATTTCTGCCTCTTTTTAAAATTTTACCGGGCAGGTGTATAGATG
>NZ_PZGG01000066.1 GCF_003043455.1 Staphylococcus simulans
ATAGGTTCGGGGTGGAAGCATAGCGATATGTGGAGCTGACGAATACTAATCGATCGAAGACTTAATCAATTTCAAGTTTTGATTGGTCGAATTGAAATTTACTTACTATCTAGTTTTGAATGTATAATCGTATATTATATATTTTGGATGCGATGAGCCGCATTGAGATCTCAGGTTTGAGGTCTTTTTTTTATGTGTTTTATAAGAGGAATTGATATAGTTCATAAGATACATATAAGCCAATTCATCATTATGTTAGTTAAAAAAAGACTAATTGAATATATAATAGGACAGGTTTTCAGATGTTTTGATAGAAAGATTGAGATAAACTACGAAGCTATGTATACAAAGAAAAAGCAGGGGAACCATAAGTCATTTACGATTTATGGTTACTCCTGCTTTTTAGGTTAAATCAATAATGAATACAACATTTTGTTTTCATTAATATAGATATTAGATGGATCAAACTCATGTACTTTTTCTTTCAAACGCGTTAAGTCATCATGATTATTCAATTGAATACCAATGATAACTGTACCTGTGTTTTGAGAAGATTTTTTCAAGTACTCGAATTTAGTGATATCATCATTTGGTCCTAATACTTCATTTACAAACTCTCTTAACGCACCAGGACGTTGAGGGAAGTTGAAGATGAAGTAATGTTTCATTTCTTCATATAAAAGCGAGCGTTCTTCGATTTCTTTCATACGGTTGATATCGTTATTACCACCGCTGATAATACAAACTACTGTTTTGCCTTTAATTTGATCACGATATTGTTCAAGAGCTGAGACGCTTAACGCACCTGCAGGTTCTGCGACAATGGCTTGTTTAGAATACATATCTAAAATTGTAGAACATACAGCACCTTCGTCGATTTGAAGATAATCATCTACGACTTTTTTCGCGATTTCAAATGTGATTTTGCCGACTTGTGCAACAGATGCACCGTCTACAAACTTATCAATTTCCGGTAATTTCACTCTTTGATGTTCTAAGACGACTGAAGTATACATACTTGCCGCACCCTTAGGTTCAACACCTACAATTTTTGTTTGAGGAGAGTTTTCCTTAAAGTAAGTACCTACACCGGAAATTAATCCACCGCCACCAATTGCGGAGAATAAATAATCTACATCAATATCACTTTCTTGTGCTTCTTTTAGAATTTCAGCAGCGATTGTACCTTGACCTGCAATTGTATTAACATTGTCGAATGGGTCAATAAAGTTCATCGCATGTTTCTCAGTATATTCTAGAGCTTCTTTTAAACAATCATCAAATGTATCACCGACTAAGATAACTTCAACATTTTCTCCACCAAAGAATTTAACTTGATTAATTTTTTGAAGAGGTGTTGTCACAGGCATAAAGATGACTGCTTTTAACCCTAGTCGTTGTGCAGTGAATGCGACACCTTGTGCATGGTTGCCGGCACTTGCACATGTAATACCTTTTGCTTTTTCACTTTCGCTTAATACTTGAATTGCGTTATACGCACCTCTTAGTTTAAAAGAACGTACCCATTGCAGGTCTTCTCTTTTTAAATATACATTACAGTCATACTTTAAAGATAAATAATGATCTTTCTCTAAAGGCGTTTCTTTGACAATCGGCTGTAATGATAAAAAAGCCTCATCTATATCTTTAGCTGATACAGCAGTTTGTACTGTCATTTCGCTCACTCCTTAATTGTGTTGGTATTTCTGTTCATATTGTTCAATTTGGTCTTCGTATGCCAGTGTGACGGCAATATCATCTAGTCCTTGAACAAGTTTGTTCTTCCAAGTTGAATCAATATCAAAATGTAATTCACGATCAGGTGTTTTAATCACCTGGTTCGGTAGGTCAATTTCGAGTTCTTTATATTTCGCAAGGAACTCGCGATCCTCTTTTTCCAATGCGATAGGCAATAATGCATTTTTCGTGCAGTTCATGTAGAAAATATCACTGAAGCTGCCCGCAATAATAATATTAATGCCATAATCTTTTAATGCCCAAGCCGCATGTTCACGACTAGAGCCGCAACCAAAGTTATCACCTGTAATAAGAATTGAAGCGCCTTTATATTGAGGTTGGTTCAATTCGAATTCAGGATTATCTGAACCATCTTCTAAGTATCGCCATTCATCAAAGGCATAGGGACCCAGTCCTGTTTTAGAAACACCTTTAAGATGGACTTTTGGGATAATTTGGTCCGTATCAATATTATCGTGGAATAAGATTGCAGTTTTACCAGTATATTGTGTAATTGGTTCGATTTTAAGCATGTTCAAGCGCCTCCCATTTTCTGACGTCTACGAAGCGTCCTTCAATCGCAGCGGCAGCTGCCATAGCAGGAGATACAAGATGCGTTCTTGCACCTTTACCTTGACGACCTTCGAAGTTACGGTTGCTGGTAGAAGCACAGTGGACACCTGCTGGTACTTGGTCAGGGTTCATACCGAGACACATTGAGCAGCCAGGTTCACGCCATTCAAAGCCTGCATCTTTAAAGATTTTATCAAGGCCTAATGCTTCAGCTTGATGTTTCACACTTCTTGAACCAGGCACTACAATTGCGGTAATGTTCGGATGTACTTTATGTCCTTTAACAAACTTACTTGCTTCTTGTAAGTCTGATAGACGAGCATTCGTACATGATCCTAAGAATACATAGCCAAGTTCAATATCTTCTGCTTTTTCACCTGGTTTTAAATCCATATAGTGATAAGCACGTTCGTCATTGACGTTTTGAATTTCTGGGAAAGGTGTGTTGAAGCTTACACCCATTTCAGGACTAGTACCCCAAGTCACTTGAGGTTCTAAGTCTGTTACATCTAACTCGATCACACGATCAAATTGTGCATCCTTATCACTGTAAAGTGATTGCCAATATTCAGCTGTTTCCTCATCGATATCAGCATAAGGACGACCTTTGACGTATTCTAGTGTTGTTTCATCTGGTTCAACTAAACCATATTTTGCGCCGGCTTCAATCGCCATATTACAGATTGTCATTCTCGCATCCATTGATAGGTTGCGAATAGTAGAACCTGCAAATTCAAGCGCATAACCAGTACCGAAGTCTACACCATATTGATTAATCAAGTGTAAGATAATATCTTTCGCGTACACACCTTTAGGCAGCTCACCGTTAATATTAATTAAAAGATTCTTCGGTTTAGTTTGCCATAGTGTTTGTGTTGCGAAAACGTGTTCTACTTCACTTGTGCCGATACCGAAAGCAATGGCACCGAAAGCACCGTGTGTTGCTGTGTGAGAGTCACCGCAGACAATGGTTTTACCAGGTTGCGTCAATCCCATTTCTGGTCCAACCATATGTACGATACCTTGTTCTTCAGTACCATTATCAAACAGTCGAACCCCAAACTCTGCACAGTTCTTTTGAAGCGTCTTAATTTGTGTTGCTGCAATTTCATCTTTGATGTTGAAAATATCTTCTGTTGGTACGTTATGATCAATTGTCGCAAACGTTAAATCAGGACGTCTCAATGGTCTGTGTTGAATTCTTAATCCTTCAAAGGCTTGAGGTGATGTTACTTCATGGATTAAATGCAAGTCAATGTATAATAATTGCGGTTCACCTGCATTTCCTGTGAGAACATGTCTATTCCATATTTTATCGAACAAAGTTTGTCCCATTTCAATCACCATCCTTTAAAGTTGTTGTAAAATTTTCTCGAAGATTTCTGAAGTATGTGCTTTTCCACCTAAGTCAGGTGTAGTAAAGCCATCTTTCAGTAAACCATAAACGATTCTTTCTAATTCTTCTGCCGCTTCAGCTTGATTAAATGTCTCTCTGAAACACATTGCTAATGAAAGCACCATACCTGTCGGATTCGCAATGTCCTGACCCGCAATGTCAGGTGCTGAACCATGAATCGGTTCATAAAGTTTTGTTCCTTTTTGTCCATAGCTGACAGAAGGGGAAACACCTAATGAACCTGGAATAACAGAGGCTTCATCACTTAAAATATCACCGAATAAGTTTTCAGTAACGATTACATCAAATTGCGTTGGACGTGTAATCAAATGCATGCTACATGCATCTACAAGTAAATGTTCTACTTCTACATCAGGATATGAAGCAGCCACCTCATCAACAGTTTGACGCCATAATTTACTTGATGCTAAAACATTTTCTTTGTCCACTGACGTTAATTTTTTACGTCTTGATTGAGCAAGTTTAAACGCTGCATGCGCAATACGTTCAACTTCTGCTTTCGTGTATGTCAATGAATCAACTGCATGATCTTCAGCTAACTCTTTTGGTTCACCGAAGTATAAACCGCCTGTCAATTCTCTGACAATCACTAAGTCAGTTCCTTGTACACGCTCTGCTTTTAAAGGAGAAAATTCACTCGCACCTTCAACTACAGCAGTAGGGCGGATGTTCGCAAATAACTCTAAATTCTTTCTTAAAGCAAGTAAGCCGGCTTCTGGTCGTTTTGGACTGTTTGTCCATTTAGGACCACCGATTGCACCTAATAGAATCGCGTCAGATTGTTTACAAGCTTCAAGTGTAGATGATGGAAGCGGGTCGCCATAGTTATCTATAGCGGCCCCTCCAAAATCATAAGTTTCTAATTCATAATCAATGTTATATTTTCCACTTAACTTTTCTAATATTTTCAAAGTACCATCTAGTATTTCTGGACCTATACCATCGCCTGGGAGGGCAGTGATTTTATAACTCATGCGTTCACCTCATTGTTAACTGATGCTTCAGCAATATGATTAGAATAAGCTTCCACATAAGCTTTACATGAAGCAAGCAATACGTCATGGTCGATACCGATACCATAATAAGAACGTCCATCAATGCTAAGTTCAACGTTAACTTGTGCTTGTGCGTCTGAACCTTCAGTTACTGAAGAAATTTGATAGTTCAATAATTCAGATTCAGCATCGAAGATTAAGTCGACTGCGTTGTATACTGCAAGAATAGAACCTGTTCCAGTTGCTGCTGATTGATATTGTTTGCCGTCGTTGTCACGAAGTTGAACGACTGCGCTTTGTACACCTTCAGCCACAAATTGTAGTTGAAGATTTTCAACGTGATAAGCAGCATTTGTTTCATGGTAATGACCTTGAACAAGGGCATGGACATCATAGTCAGAAACATTTTTCTTTTTATCAGCAATAGATTTGAACTGTTTGAACAATTCAACTTGTTTTTCTGGGCTGACTTCGTAGCCAAGTTGTTTTAACTTTTCTGCGAAAGCATGTTTACCAGACAATTTACCAAGAGGCAATTCAGATGTTTGGATACCCACTAATTGCGGTGTCATGATTTCGTAAGTTTCACGGTTTTTCAAGAAGCCATCTTGGTGGATACCTGATTCATGACTGAATGCGTTTTGACCGATAACCGCTTTGTTACGAGGTACAGGAATACCAGCGAAACGAGAAATCAAATCAGAAGTTTCTTTTGTACGGCCAAGTTCAAGTCTTGTTTCAATACCGTAGTGATCTTTACGTACATATAAGCCAAGCGCAACTTCTTCAAGTGCAGTATTACCAGCACGTTCTCCGATACCGTTAATTGTACCTTCAACACGTTTTGCACCATTTTCGATGGCAGCCATACTGTTTGCAACAGCTAAGCCTAGGTCATCGTGACAGTGTGCACTATAGATAATTTCTTGATCAGATTTAACATTTTCAAGCAATACTTTAAAGATATTTCCGAATTCAGTTGGATAACTATAACCTACTGTATCAGGAATGTTGATAACTGTTGCACCTGCGTCTACAGCTGTTTGCACACTTTTGATTAAGAAATCTAAATCAGTACGTGTTGCATCTTCGGGTGAGAATTGTACAACATCGAATAAAGATTTGCCATAAGCAACATTTTCAGTAATTTGCTCTAGCACTTCTTCT
This sequence comes from Staphylococcus simulans, assembly GCF_003043455.1. Lineage (GTDB taxonomy): Bacteria > Bacillota > Bacilli > Staphylococcales > Staphylococcaceae > Staphylococcus > Staphylococcus simulans_A. Next base: position 5,890 of record NZ_PZGG01000066.1, read on the forward strand.
TGAGTCATTTTCAATTTATGCTCTAAATGAATAGGGCTAGTAGCGATAAATACATGTAATTGCGGATATTTTGCCTCTTTAGTTGCTTCGTACACAGCATCGATGTCGCTTTTCTTACATCTTGCTAAGCCTACTACAGCAGTTTTAGTTAAAGCTTGTGAAATCGCTTGAACTGATTTAAAACTACCTTCACTCGAAGCAGGGAATCCAGCTTCAATTACATCGACACCCCATTTTTCAAGTTGCTTTGCGATAGTCAGTCTTTCATCAAAGGAAAAACTGACTCCGGGCGTTTGTTCACCGTCTCTTAGTGTTGTATCAAAAATTTGAATATGACTCATAAATAATCAACCTCCTGATTTAGTATTATTCTTCAATAGTTTTGTTTTCAACGAATGGCATCATTTCACGAAGTTTTTTACCAACTTCTTGGATTTGGTGACCTTGTGCTGCTTTACGTAGTTTGTAGAATTCTTCGAATCCATTTTCATTATCTTTAATGAAGTTGTTAGCGAATGTACCGTTTTGGATATCAGTTAATACAGCTTTCATGTTTTCTTTAACGTCTGGTGTGATAACACGTGGACCTGAAACATAGTCACCGTATTCAGCTGTGTTTGAAATTGAGTAACGCATAGTTTCCATACCGCCTTCGTACATTAAGTCAGCGATCAATTTCATTTCATGTAATACTTCGAAGTAAGCAAGTTCTGGTTGGTAACCAGCTTCTACTAAAGTTTCGAAACCGTTTTGGATCAATTGAGTTACACCACCGCAAAGAACTGCTTGTTCACCGAATAAGTCTGTTTCAGTTTCTTCTTTGAATGTAGTTTCAATGACACCAGCTTTAGTTGCGCCGATACCTTTTGCATAGCTTAATGCGATGTCAAAAGCGTTACCAGTTGCATCTTGGCCTACACCGAATAATGCAGGAACTGAGCTGCCTTCAGTGAATGTACGTCTTACAAGGTGACCAGGGCCTTTAGGAGCTACTAAGAATACATCTACGTCACTTGGTGGTTTGATTACATCGAAGTGGATGTTGAAACCATGTGCAAATGCTAATGCATTGCCAGCTTCTAGGTTAGGAGCGATTTCTTCGTCGTATACTTTACCTTGGATTTCATCTGGTAATAACACCATGATTACGTCTGCTTGTTTTACTGCTTCTCCAACTGGATATACATCGAAGCCATCTTTTTTAGCTCTGTCGAAAGAATGTCCTGGGCGGATACCGATTATAACGTCATAGCCGTTGTCTTTAAGGTTTTTAGCATGTGCGTGACCTTGAGAACCGTAGCCTAATACCGCGATTTTTTTACCTTCTAAAGCGTCTTTTTTCACTGATTCGTCATAATAAACTGTTGTCATAATAAATTCCTCCAAAAATTTGTTTTATTTTAAATTCTCAACTTTGTGAAAATTCAAATTATAATAATGCTGCAGTTCCTGTTCTAGAAACTTGTTCAATCTGTTGTGATGATAGTGCATGTAATACATCATCTATGGCTTGTTGTGTGCCTGATGCTTGTAAGTAAGTATGACCATCTTCTTCTTTTAATACTGAAACTAGCGCATCACTGTGATTGATTAAGTTATCTAATTCTGTTTTATCTGCAGGTGTTGCAATTTTAGCAAGTAATAATTCCACACTGTAGACGTTGTTATCTGTGATATTTTCTACAGAAAGTACATTGATTTGTTTTTCTAAATGGAGCATGAGTGATTGTACTTTTGAAGCTTCATCTAACTCAGCTACGAATGTCATATCAGAAATACCAGGTTGAATACTTGGTGTAACACATAAAGTTACGATATTAAACTGACGTCGTAAAAAGGTGCTTGTCAGTCGGTTTAATGTACCAGATTTATCTAATACTTGCGTCTTGAATGTATATCTCATAGGACACCCTCCATTTCGTTGTTCGCTTTACCGCTTGGTACCATCGGTAAAACAGGTTCTTTTGGTGAGATTCTTACTTCGATTAAAGCAGGGCCTTTATGAGCAAATGCTGCATCTAAATCTGCTTCAAGTGTTTTAGGATCATCTACTAAGAATGCTTTCACACCATATGCTTCTGATAACTGTTGGAAATCTGGTTGGCCATTAAATACTGAATGAGAGAAACGTTGTTTAAAGAATTTATCTTGCCATTGTTTAACCATTCCTAATGTTCCGTTATTGATAAGTACGATTTTGATATCTAAACCATACTCATTTAAGATTGCCATTTCTTGGTTTGTCATTTGGAAACCGCCGTCTCCAACGAAACAAACAACTGTTTTATCAGGTTGTGCTAATTTAGCACCGATAGCAGAAGGGATACCAAAGCCCATTGTGCCAAGACCGCCGCTTGTTACAAGTTGATTATCGTGTTTGAATGGATAGAATTGTGCTGCCCACATTTGATGTTGTCCTACATCTGTTGTTACAACCGCTTCTCCATTCGTAATCTTACCGATATACTCAATTGCTTGTTGCGGTTTGATAAATACATCTGCTTCTTCATCTGTATATGCAAAAGGATGTTCTTTTTGATTGTTTACACAATAGTCAACCCAGTCTTGATGTTGGTCAAAAGTAGCTGTTTCTGTAAGTAATGCTTCAAGTGTCAACTTACAGTCGGCAACTAAACCCAAATCAGTTTTGATGATTTTATTGATTTCAGAAGGATCAATATCTACATGAACAACTTTTGCATTTTCTGCAAATTTATCAGGGTTACTTGCAAGACGGTCATCGAAGCGGCTGCCAAAGTTGATAAGCAAGTCGCAATCAGAAAGTGCCATGTTGCTTGCATAAGATCCATGCATACCGCCCATACCTAAGAATAGGGGATTGCTGTAAGGAATTGTGCCTAACCCATGTAAAGTTGTGACTACTGGAATTTGATGGCGTTCAGCAAATGCAGTCAGGAGTGGACCTGATTTTGAATGTCTTACGCCTGCACCAGCTAAAATGACTGGTTTCTTCGCTGACTTCAACCATTCTAGTACAGTTTGTACATCTTGTGGATTCGGTGCATCAGCTAAACGATATCCTGGTAAATCAAGCTCGTCACATACATCAACATCAGATTGTAGGATACCGACATCTTTAGGGAAGTCGATGACTACTGGACCTTTACGACCTGTGTTTGCAATGTGAAACGCTTGATGTACCACTTCAGGAATTTCGTCTGGATGTTTAACTTGGAAGTTGTGTTTAGTGATTGGTGTTGTCATTGATAGTAAATCTGCTTCTTGGAAAGCATCTTTACCGATACCTGGTGTTGCAACTTGTCCTGTGAATACTACAAGCGGCAATGAATCACTATATGCGTCTGCGATACCTGTAATAACGTTTGTTGCCCCTGGACCGCTGGTAACTACAACTACGCCAGGTTTGCCAGAAACTCTGGCATAACCTTCCGCAGCGTGTACAGCACCTTGTTCGTGTCGTGCTAAGATATGTTTGATTTTACCATCGTAAAATGTATCATAGAGCGGTAGCACGGCACCCCCTGGATAACCGAAAAGCAACTCTGTGCCTTCCTTCAACAGTGCTTCTACCAACAATTCCGAACCGCTTCTACTCGTTTTCGTGGCTGCTTGTGTACTATTTGCTTCTTCATTATGTTTAGTCATTTGTGGGTTAGACATAAAGCATCACTCCTCAATTAGATATTCTGGTACTCTCATAACACCGCCTGTATTTGCACTTGTAACTAGCGCTGTATAACGTGCTAAGTAACCTGTTTTAACTTTAGCTTTAAATGGTTTGACTTCTGTTTTACGTTTGTTCATTTCTTCTTCTGAAACATCTACATCTAATGTTCTGTTTGTTAAATCGATGACGATTTCATCACCGTCACGGATTAATCCGATTGGTCCGCCTGATGCTGCTTCAGGTGAGATGTGTCCGACTGCGATACCTCTCGTTGCTCCTGAGAATCTGCCGTCAGTGATTAATGCAACATCTTTACCTAAGCCGCGTCCTACGATTGATGAAGTAGGGGCTAACATCTCTGGCATTCCAGGTCCGCCTTTAGGACCTTCATAACGAATCACTACTACGTGGCCTTCACGAACAGTGTGATTATCAATCGCTTCAACTGCTTCATCATGAGAGTCGAAACAAATGGCTTTTCCTTTAAATACTTTGATTTCAGGATCCACACCGCCGACTTTGATAACTGCACCATTTGGAGCTAAGTTACCATATAAGATTGAAAGGCCGCCTTCTTTATCGTAAGGATTATCGAGTGGATGGATAACATCTGTATTTTTGATTTCTTTGCCTTGGTTATTTTCACGAAGTGTTTTACCTGTAACAGTTACTCTGTCAGGGTGTAATGTGCCTTCTTTCTTCATTAATTCATTGATGATAGCAGGTACACCGCCGGCTTCATGAACATCGTGCATAGAATAAGAAGAACTTGGTGCGATTTTAGATAGATAAGGTGTACGTTTCGCAATTTCATTGATACGGCTCAAGTCATAATCAACGTCTGCTTCATTTGCGATTGCAAGTGTGTGAAGTACTGTGTTTGTTGAACCGCCCATTGCCATGTCTAATGCGAATGCATCGTCTAATGCTTCTTTTGTAACGATATCTCGTGGTTTCAAATCATTTTTAATATTTTCTACTAATTGGAAAGCTGCTTGTCGAATCATTTCTCGACGTTGGTCTGATACCGCTAAAGCTGTACCATTATATGGAAGTGCTAGTCCTAATACTTCCATTAAGCAGTTCATTGAGTTTGCTGTGAACATACCTGCGCAAGAACCGCAAGTAGGGCAAGCATTTTGTTCCATGTCTAAGAATTCTTCTTTCGTCATTGAACCGCCTTTAAAGGCACCGACTGCTTCGAACATAGATGAAAGTGTTAAAGCTTTACCTGTTGTAGATAAACCAGCTTTCATCGGTCCGCCTGAACAGAAGATGGCAGGTACGTTTGTTCTCACTGCTGCCATTAACATACCTGGTGTGATTTTGTCGCAGTTTGGAATGTAGAAGACACCGTCGAACCAATGCGCGTTGATAACCGTTTCAGCTGCATCTGCGATGATTTCACGAGATGGTAATGAATAGCGCATTCCGATGTGTCCCATTGCGATACCATCGTCAACACCGATTGTGTTGAATTCAAATGGGATGGCTCCTGCTTCTCGGATAGCTTCTTTCGCGATATCTGCTAATTCTCTTAAGTGAACATGTCCTGGAACGATATCGATATAAGAGTTACAGATTGCTACGAATGGTTTGTTCATATCTGTCGGATCTTTGATTTGTCCTGTGGCATGAAGTAAACTTCTGGCCGGAGCCTGTTGGTCTCCTTTTTTGATTGTGTCGCTTCTCAATATAATTCCCCCCGAGTATTCAAATAAAAAAACGTCCCAATAATTATTGGGACGTCAATGGAAGTCCCATTCAATCGGAAATAGGACTTAAACATTTAGTAATGGTTTTTACTAAAGTTCGAGTCCTAGCAAATTAATAAAATGACTAAAATATTTGTTGTTGTCGGTAGAGTATTTGCTTGTGTTCTGTTAGTCATTTCAATTTGCTCCTTTCGAATGGTTTTATGAATAAATTTGAATTGTCTAAAAATTTGATAAACTTAATTTACTACATGTACAG
>NZ_PZGG01000067.1 GCF_003043455.1 Staphylococcus simulans
GGAGAGATTACAGTGGCAAAAAGAGACTATTATGAAGTCTTAGGTGTCAGTAAAGATGCGTCAAAGGACGAGATAAAAAAAGCCTACCGTAAATTATCCAAAAAATATCATCCAGATATTAATAAAGAAGAAGGCGCAGATGAAAAATTCAAAGAAATCACAGAAGCTTATGAAGTATTAAGTGATCAAAATAAACGTGCTAATTATGATCAATTCGGTCATAGCGGCCCACAAGGCGGTTTTGGCGGCCAAGGATTCGGCGGCCAAGATTTCAGCGGATTCGGCGGCGGTTTCGAAGACATTTTCAGTACATTCTTTGGTGGTGGCGGTGCACAACGTGATCCTAACGCACCACGTAAAGGTGACGACTTACAATATACTATGACGATTTCTTTCGAAGAAGCAGTCTTTGGTGCTGAAAAAGAAATTTCAATCCGTAAAGAAGTAAAATGTGAAACTTGTGAAGGTTCAGGTGCAAAACCAGGATCTAAAAAGAAAACTTGTCACTATTGTAATGGGGCAGGTCATGTAGCTGTTGAACAAAATACAATACTTGGTCGTGTGAGAACTGAAAAAGTTTGTCCAGTATGTAACGGTACAGGTGAAGAAATCGAAGAACCATGCCCAACTTGTCATGGTAAAGGTACACAAACTAAAAATGTTAAAATTAAAGTTAAAGTACCTGAAGGTGTAGACACTGATCAACAAATACGTCTTGCAGGTGAAGGCGCTCCAGGTCATAATGGTGGCCCACAAGGTGACCTATACGTTGTGTTCAGAGTTAAACCATCTGACAAATTTATCCGTGAAGGCGACGATATCTTCTACAACCTAAAAATTAGTTTCCCACAAGCAGCTTTAGGTGATGAAGTCAAAGTTCCAACTTTAGATGGCGAAGTTATTCTAACAGTTCCAGAAGGTACTCAAGACGGAAAGCAATTCCGTATGAAAGACAAAGGCGTTAAAAACGTTCATGGTTATGGACACGGTGACTTATTTGTGAATATTAATGTAGTGACTCCAACTAAATTAAGTGAAAAACAAAAATCATTAATGCGAGAATTTGCGGAATTGAGCGGTGAAGAAATTGAAGAACAACCTTCTAATTTCAAAGAACGCGCACGTAGATTCTTCAAAGGAGAATAACAATAATGAACTGGGTGGAACTTTCAATTGTAGTAAATCATGAAGCACAAGATGCAAGCACAAATATACTAGAAGACTTTGGCTCAAACGGTGTAGTTATCGAAGACTCAGAAGACTTAAAAGGAAACTTTGCAGATAAATTCGGTGAAATATATGAATTGGATTCAAAAGATTACCCTGAATCCGGTGTAAGAATCAAAGCTTATTTCAATGAATTAGAATACTCAGATGAACTAAAAGTAAATCTGATTAAAGCGATTAAAGCGATAGATACTCTGAATGAAAAAGTGTTTAGTTATTCTGAACAAACGCTTCAAGAGCAAGATTGGGAAAATGAATGGAAAAATTACTTCCATCCTTTTAGAGCTTCAAAGCGATTTACTATAGTCCCAAGTTGGGAAGAATACAATAAAGAAGATAATGATGAATTATGTATTGAATTAGACCCGGGCATGGCTTTTGGTACAGGAGATCATCCTACTACTAGCATGTGTTTAAAAGCCATTGAAACTTATGTAAAACCTGAAAATACTGTCATTGATGTTGGCACAGGATCAGGAATTTTAAGTATTGCTTGCTCATTGTTAGGAGTTAAGCGCATCAAAGCTTTAGACTTAGATGAACTAGCTATAAAAGTAGCAAAAGAGAATTTTATAAAAAATGCTTGTGCTGATTCAATTGAAACTACAACCGGTAATTTATTACAAGGCGAAACAGATAAATATGATGTTGTAATCGCAAATATATTAGCGCATATTATTGTAGAAATGATAGATGACGCTTATAATACTCTAAATGAAGATGGTTTATTTATAACATCTGGTATCATTGAAGAGAAAAGCAATGAAATTATAGAACATATGAAGCGTACAGGTTTTAATATCATTTCTATTGATCACGACAACGGTTGGGTTTGTATCGTTGGAGAGAAAGAGAGCAAATAATATGCAAAGATATTTTATAAATCAAAACGCTGATGAAAGTCAGCGTTTTTTTATTACTGAAAAAGAAGATATACACCATATTTCAAACGTAATGCGTCGCCAAGTCGGCGATAATATTATCGTAACGTTCGAGAACTTAAAAGTTTATCTGTGTGAGATTACAGCTATTAACAATGATGGCGTTGAGATTAAATTATTAGAAGAACAAGCAAACGATACTGAATTACCAGTTGAAATCACAATCTGCAGTGGACTCATTAAAGCAGACAAGTATGAATGGTTGTTGCAAAAATCTACGGAATTAGGGGCTTCTCATTTTATCGCTGTGCAAATGGAGCGCTCGGTTGTGAAACTGAACCAAAGTAAAGCTGATAAAAAATTGACACGTTGGAATAAAATTGTCAAAGAAGCAGCTGAACAAAGTTATCGACTTGTCATTCCAACTATTGAATTTGTATCGAATTTAAAGCAAGTATATGTTAATATAGATAAATATGATTATGTACTAGTCGCTTATGAAGACGCAGCAAAAGAAGGCGAGATGAGTGAGTTTAAACGCGCACTCAAACAATTCAGCAAAGGAGATCGTGTATTAATTATTTTTGGACCAGAAGGTGGTTTAAGTCCTAATGAAATTGAAATGTTCAAAAATAATAGTTACATAGTCGGTCTAGGTCATCGAATTTTGAGAGCAGAGACAGCTCCGCTTTATGCGCTTAGTGCAATTAGTTATGAAAAAGAATTAATGGGGTGAAATAAATGTCAACAGTAGCTTTTCATACTTTAGGTTGTAAAGTGAACCATTATGAAACTGAAGCAATTTGGCAATTATTTAAAGATGCCGGTTATGATCGAGTTGAATTTGATACAAACGCCGATGTCTTTGTTATAAATACATGTACAGTCACAAATACAGGTGACAAAAAGAGTAGACAGGTAATCCGACGTGCTATTAGAAAAAATCCAGATGCAGTTGTGTGTGTTACAGGATGTTATGCACAAACATCATCAGCAGAAATTATGGATATTCCGGGTGTGGATGTTGTAGTCGGTACACAAGATAGAACGAAGTTATTAGGTTATATTGAAGAGTTCAAAGCAGAACGTCAACCAATTAATGGTGTAGGCAACATCATGAAAAATCGTACATATGAAGAATTAGATGTACCATATTTCACTGATAGAACACGTGCTTCTTTAAAAATCCAAGAAGGATGTAACAACTTCTGTACATTCTGTATTATTCCATGGGCACGTGGTTTAATGCGTTCAAGAGATCCTGAAAAAGTTGTAGAACAAGCAACAACACTAGTGAATTCTGGTTATAAAGAAATTGTATTGACTGGTATTCATACAGGTGGTTACGGTCAAGACTTGAAAGATTATAACCTAGCACAATTATTACGTGATTTAGAATCAGTAGATGGATTAGAAAGAATTCGTATTTCATCAATCGAAGCTAGTCAATTAACTGATGAAGTCATTGATGTAATCAAAAATTCAAATAAAGTCGTACGTCACTTACACGTGCCATTACAATCTGGTTCAGATACAGTATTAAAACGCATGAGACGTAAATATTCAATGGCACACTTCTCAGAACGATTGATGAAGTTACATGATGCTTTACCAGGTTTAGCAGTCACTAGTGACGTGATTGTAGGATTCCCAGGTGAAACTGAAGAAGAATTCCAAGAAACATATGACTTTATACTGGATCACCACTTCTCAGAATTACACGTTTTCCCATATTCAGCACGCACAGGGACACCAGCTGCTAGAATGGATGATCAAATTAATGAAAGTATCAAAAACGAACGTGTCCATAAATTGATTGAATTAAGTAATCAATTAGCAAAAGAATACGCTTCTCACTTTGATCAAAAAGTATTAGAAGTAATCCCAGAAGAACATGGTGAAAAACCAGGTACTTTAGTGGGTTATGCAGATAACTATATGAAAGTTGAATTTGAAGGTGATGATTCACTTATTGGTGAATTAGTACGTGTTAAAATTACAGAAGCAGGCTATCCATTAAATAAAGGCTATGTTACTCGTGTGATTGATCATGCGACAAATAGTAGTGAATTTACTGCTATTGTGTAAGGTGCAAAAAATTAATTATTCTAATTGACCGCATCAACCACATATATTATAATTAGCATTGCATGGTTTATAAAAAACTATGCAAACGAATTTTAAAGTTCCGTTGTTATTTGGAGGGAGGGAAATACAGATGTCTAAAACAGTAGTCCGTAAAAACGAATCACTTGAAGATGCATTACGCCGTTTCAAACGCTCAGTTTCTAAAAGCGGTACAATTCAAGAAGTACGTAAACGTGAATTTTACGAAAAACCAAGTGTTAAACGTAAAAAGAAATCAGAAGCTGCACGTAAACGTAAATTCAAATAATTATTAAGTCTGTTGACTCCCTCAACAAACAATTAATTATTATATAATGCAGTTTAAAACAGCCCTAAGTTTTACATTTATGTAAAGCTTAGGGTTTTTTTCTTATATTTTGATGCTACATAATATAATTTTTCTATTGATGTTAAAATAAAACGATAATCCTATAATTACACTAAGTAATCATGTATAATGAAGCATGAGAGCGAGGTGAATCTATGTCATACCAAGCTGAAATCCTACATAATATTTCGGTATTTCAGGCAAGTTCAAATCCTACATTACATCAAATCAGCGATTTTATAACAAGTCCATTTATTTCATTAATTTTAACCTGTATTATCTTTTTAGGTTTTCTTTATCAACTCTATTCCAGACGTATTAATTTTCCAGGTATTCTTGCTGCATTAGCCTTATTGATATTATTTCTAGGCTATTTGATTCAAGGAGAAGTCTCTTTAATTTCTGTTGGATTATTTTCTATAGGTGTGATACTGCTCGTTATCGAATTGTTTGTCATTGGGGCAGTAATCGGAATTATAGGCATGGTCCTAATTACAGTAAGTATGATTATGCTTGGCGAAAATATTCTCTGGATGTTAGTCAATGTTATAATCGCTTTAATACTGACTATTATAGAATGGGTGATATTAGTGAAAGGATATAACAAAAAGATTTCGTTATTTGAAAAAGTTATTCTCAGAGATTCGACAACGTCTGAAGCTGGCTATACTTCACACGATGACCGCTCTAATTTAGTTGGACAAACTGCAATTACTTTAACAGAATTACGTCCTGCAGGTATGATTTCATTAAATGACGAACGCATAGATGCAGTTTCAGATGGTACATTTATACAAAGAGATGTAGAAGTCAAAGTAACCGAAGTTGAAGGATCAAGAGTAGTTGTCCGAGAGGTTCCAAAAAACACATAATATTAGGAGGCACTTACTATGTTAGTACCGTTAATAATCATTGTTATTATTGCAGTCATTGCTTTATTAATTTTATTTTCATTCGTACCAATTGGTTTATGGATTTCTGCAATAGCAGCTGGTGTTAAAGTAAATATCGGCACATTAATCGGAATGCGCTTAAGACGCGTTTCACCACGTAAAGTTATCGCACCATTAATTAAGGCACATAAAGCTGGTTTAAACCTTACAACTAACCAACTTGAATCACACTACTTAGCAGGTGGTAATGTTGACCGCGTTGTAGATGCAAATATTGCCGCGCAACGTGCTGACATTAATTTACCTTTTGAACGTGGCGCTGCTATCGACTTGGCAGGTCGTGACGTTTTAGAAGCTGTCCAAATGTCAGTAAACCCTAAAGTTATTGAAACGCCATTTATTACAGGTGTCGCAATGAATGGTATTGAAGTAAAAGCAAAAGCTAGAATCACAGTTCGCGCAAACATTTCTCGCTTAGTCGGGGGTGCTGGTGAAGAAACTATCATCGCACGTGTCGGCGAAGGGATCGTTTCAACTATCGGTTCAAGTGAACACCATACAGTTGTCTTAGAAAATCCAGACAATATCTCAAAAACTGTATTAAGTAAAGGGCTAGATTCAGGAACAGCCTTTGAAATTTTATCTATTGATATCGCAGATGTGGACATAGGTAAAAATATCGGTGCAGATTTACAAACTGAACAAGCATTGGCTGATAAAAATATTGCGCAAGCTAAAGCTGAAGAGCGTCGTGCAATGGCAGTTGCGACTGAACAAGAAATGAAAGCACGTGTACAAGAAATGCGCGCGAAAGTTGTGGAAGCAGAATCTGAAGTTCCACTTGCAATGTCTGAAGCACTTAGAAAAGGTAATATCGGAGTTAAAGATTACTATAATTTGAAAAATATAGAAGCTGATACAGGTATGCGTGAGTCTATCAATAAACGTACGCAACCTAATGATAACGAGTCACCAGACAAGTAAACGAGGTGATTAAATGAATATCGGTCTGATTATATTTGTTGTCAGTGTTGTTATCTCATTAATAACAGCAGTTAACGATAAGAGTTATAAAAAAAGACAACAAAACCAACCAAAATCATCACAACCAAGGCGACAGCCTACAACTGAACGTAAGCAACAAAAAGGATTTCTAGAGCAATTAGGTGAAAAGTTTGAGGAAATGCAAAAAGAGTTAGAAGGTACACCACCTTCTCCAAATCCTGAACATTCACCTAAATCAGAAGAATCTACCCGTCCTAATCGTCGACCTTCACAACCAAGACCAACGCGTGAACAGTCATCACAACCAAGACTAGATCCAACACAAAAAGGGCAAGTACTAACACAAGAACTTAATGACTCTTTAAATGGTGAGTTACAAGATTTACGTTCACAAATGGATCGAGAAAAACAAAAACAAATTGCGATATTAGAACGTCGTGCTCAAGCAATTATTGCTGATAAATATCTTTCAGAACGTGCTAAAAAAGAAAGACTCAAACAACTATTCGCTAATAAATTTAATCAAACAAACACTCGCACAAATGAAGATTTACGTTTCGATGAAGATGAGATATTAAATGGTTTTGTTTGGTCAGAAGTACTTAAAAAGCCGAAACAATTACAATAAATGAAATGGATTGGATAGACATTTTTTTATGTCATCTAATCCATTTTTCTTTTGTATACACTGAACTTTATTGGATTAATAAACAGCAAGAACATGATATAATGGTTATATGAATATGTGGAAATTATTAACTAAGTCCGTAGTTTCCGTTAACCATTATATTCTGCATCTTAATTAAAATATGCTAAAAAGCGATAATAATGAAAAGGAGTTAATGTATGCCAGGAATAATAGTTATTGACGATATCAATCAAGCCCAAGCACTAATAGGTAACAATGATGAACATTTACAAGCAATAGAAGAAGCGTTTAATGTAATTGTTCATGCTAGGGGGCAAGAAATAGCTGTAAAAGGGCAACAACAAGAAGAAATTATAAAAGCAGAAGCTGTAATAAAAAACCTTTTAAAAGTAATTGATCAAGGCGTATCAATTAATCTTAAAGATGTAGAAGCAGCAATTAAATTGGCAGAGAAAGGTTCAATCCAACACCTTGTTGACTTATACGATGAAGCAATCACAAAAGATGCTTATGGTAAAACAATTCGAGCAAAAACGATGGGTCAACGTCTTTATCTAAATGCGATGAAGCATAATGATTTAGTTTTTGGTATTGGACCAGCAGGTACTGGTAAAACTTTCTTAGCTGTTGTGTATGCTGCTAAAGAATTACGTCAAGGTAATGTGAAAAGAATTGTATTGACGCGTCCAGCTGTAGAAGCAGGTGAATCATTAGGTTTCTTACCAGGTGACTTAAAAGAAAAAGTAGACCCTTATTTAAGACCTTTATATGATGGTCTTCATACGGTACTAGGTCCTGAACAAACAGCACGTTTTATTGAAAGAGGCATCATCGAAGTTGCACCACTAGCATATATGAGAGGACGTACACTTGACGATGCATTTGTCATTTTAGATGAAGCACAAAATACGACTCATGCCCAAATGAAAATGTTCTTAACACGTTTAGGATTTGGATCAAAAATGGTCGTAACAGGAGATATGACTCAAGTAGACTTGCCGAGAGGTATTAAAAGTGGTTTAAAACAAGCTGTAAAACGTTTATCAGGCGTTAAAGGTATTAGTGTACAAACATTAGACCAAAGTGATGTTGTACGTCATCCATTAGTAAGTAAAATTATCAGCCGTTATGAAGGAGATGAATAAACACCATGTTCACGATTGATTTTTCAAATCATACGGATGAAGTAAAAGAAGAATGGTATGCCCAAATTGAAAAGTTATTAAACTTTGCTAAAGAACAAGAAAACATTGAAGAAGATGCAGAACTTTCAGTGACATTTGTAGACAAAGAAGAAATTCAACAGATTAATAGAGACTATAGGGATAAAGACAAAGTTACAGATGTCATTTCATTTGCATTAGAAGAAGATGAACCTGAAATTGAAGGTTTGGATATTCCTCGTGTTTTAGGTGATATTATCATTTGTGCTGATGTCGCGAAAGAACAAGCTGATGAGTATGGACATTCTTTTGAAAGAGAACTCGGCTTTTTAAGCTTACATGGTTTCTTACATTTACTTGGCTATGATCATATGAATGAAGCTGACGAAAAAGAAATGTTTGGAAGACAAAAATCTATATTAGACGCTTATGGCTTAACAAGAGAATAGTCTATGAATCGTTTTAAGTATCCCATTCAAGGATTATTGACCATACTACAAAAGGACCGTAATTTTTTATGGCATATCGCAATCGGTTTTTTAGTCATTGGTGCGTCTTTTTACTTCAATATTACCCGCATGGAATGGATTGCGGTTATTTTAACAATTTTTCTGGTGTTAGCATTTGAAGCAATTAACACTGCGATTGAATACGTTGTTGACCTTGTAACGGATGATTATAAACTGTTTGCTAAATATGCTAAAGATATCGCAGCACTTAGTGTGCTTTTAATATCTGTCGCAGCAATGATTATAGGTCTTATTATCTTTATCCCTTACATTGTTAACTTATTTTAAAGGAGAGAGATAAAATGGCTTATACTCAAGAATATTATGAAAAAGTAAGAGAAGCGCAAAAGCGTTCATATTCACCTTATAGTAACTTTAAAGTTGGTGCTTACTTAAGAACCAAAGACGGTAAAGAATTTTTTGGTGCAAACGTTGAAAATGCTGCATATGGTGAAGCAATTTGCGGAGAACGTTCAAGCTTAGTTGCAGCAATCAGTCAAGGTTATAGACCGGGTGACTTCGAATCTTTAACAGTTACAGTGGATGCTGACAAGCCTTCTTCACCATGTGGGTCATGTCGTCAAGTCATCAAAGAATTATGCGATGACGATATGCCAATTTATTTAACTAACCATAAAGGCGATATGATTGAAACAACAATCGCCGAATTATTGCCATTAGGCTTTTCAGGAAAGGATTTGAATATATGACAGAACATAAATCAGGCTTTGTTTCTATTATAGGCCGTCCTAACGTGGGTAAATCTACGTTTATGAATAGAGTGCTTGGACATAAAATCGCAATTATGTCAGATAAAGCACAGACAACAAGAAATAAAATTCAAGGTGTCATGACTGAAGACGATGCGCAAATTATTTTTGTTGATACTCCGGGCATCCATAAGCCTAAACACAAATTAGGCGATTATATGATGAAAGTTGCAAAAAATACTTTATCAGAAGTAGATGCAGTCATTTTCATGGTAAATGCTGATGAGAAAATTGGTCGTGGTGATGAGTATATTATGGAAATGCTGAAAAGTGTCAAAACACCAGTATTTCTTGTCATCAATAAAATCGATTTGGTTCATCCAGACGAAATTATGCCAATTATTGAATCATATCAAAAATATATAGAGTTCTCTGAAACTGTTCCAATGTCAGCGTTAGAAGGCTTAAACGTCGAACATTTTATCGAAGTACTTAAATCATACTTACCAGAAGGTCCTCAATATTATCCAGATGGCCAAATTTCTGATCATCCTGAACAATTCGTAGTAGGTGAATTAATCAGAGAAAAAATTCTTCATTTAACAAGTGAAGAAATTCCGCATTCAATTGGCGTTAATGTAGATAGAATGGTTAAACAATCGGAAGATAAAGTACGTATTGAAGCTACAATCTATGTTGAAAGAGATTCACAAAAAGGCATTGTCATTGGTAAAGGCGGAAAAAAATTAAAAGAAATTGGTAAACGTGCAAGATTAGATATTGAAAATCTGTTAGGTTCAAAAGTTTATCTCGATTTATGGGTGAAAGTTCAAAAAGATTGGCGTAATAAAATAAACTTTATTCGTCAAATGGGCTATATAGAAGATCAAGATTAAACTAGAAGGTCGGTGGTACCTTTTATGTTGGTAAAACAAAAAGGAATTATAATTAAAACAGTCGATTATGGCGAATCAGATAAGATTATTACCATCCTAAGCGAAAGTGGTGCGAAAATTCCTTTGATGGTTAAACGTGCTAAAAAAAGCAGAACAGGTATGCAGGCTAATACACAGTTGTTTGTATACGGCCTGTTTATCTATGCCAAATTGCGCGGCCTTGGCATACTTAATTCAGTTGATGTTATCAGCCAAAATTATCAGCTCCGATTAGATATTTACGAAAGTAGTTATGCGTCACTTTGTGCAGAGGTTATTGATAAATCAATGGATGAAGAACAAATTTCCAAGTTTAATTATCAACTTTTACATTTTTGTCTTAACCGAGTTGAAAAAGGTTATAGTGCACAGCTGATGTCTGTCATCGTTCTTTTGAAAAAAATGCCGGATTTTGGTTTTACTATCTCATTCAATCAGGACATTATTTCAGGCGATACCAACCAAGCTAATTTAATTGGATACAGTTTCAAATATCATGGCGTAATCTCCCAAGAAAATTTGTATAAAGATGAAAGAGCAATCCCTATCTCTAATAAAACACTCTATTTATTGGATGTTCTTCAAAAACTGCCAATCGATAAAATGAATACAGTCAACATTCACCAAGACATAGTAGATGAAATGTCTGATTTACTCATCATGTTATACCGAGAATATGCAGGTGTGTTTTTTAGAAGCCAGAAATTAATTAATCAACTGCATCGTTTAGAAACTGATAGTCAGAAAAAATAATAGAAAATAAGGGTATATCGCAATTTCACGATATACCCT
>NZ_PZGG01000068.1 GCF_003043455.1 Staphylococcus simulans
TCACAGTATGGCACAATTATTTGAATCAGTTAGCATTGCCATAGAATGATTATGAATTTTTATAATCAAATTAATATAGTTAACATCAGACTAACATCTTAAATTATGAAAGTTTATTTTGTGTTTCGCTGATAAGTTGATTAATTACTTCAGCTACTTCTTCGATAGACTTTCCAGTTGTATTAACTGTAATCGCATCATCTGCTTGACGTAATGGAGATATTTCACGATTCATATCATATTCATCACGTGCTTTGATTTCTTTTTTTAATTGATCTAAAGAGGAAGGAATTCCGCTTGCTTCATTTTCTTTTTGTCTACGTTCAGCACGCTCATCTACAGATGCAATCATATACACTTTTAACTCGGCATCTGGTAAAACTACCGTACCGATATCACGACCGTCCATTACAATCCCTTTTTCAGCAGCTAATTGTTGCTGTACTTCCACTGCAAATGTTCTTACAGGTTCTTTAGATGCTACATACGAAACATTTTGTGTGACTTCATTAGAACGTAAGAAATCTGTGATATCTTCATCGTTTAATAACACACGTTGACCTTTCACGTCATCATAAACCAATTTCAATGTTACATTTTCAATAAGAGATTGAAAGTCTTCAGGTTTACCCTCTTTTAAGTATTTATAGGTAATAGCACGATACATCGCGCCCGTATCTACATAGATCATAGAATGGCTTTCAGCAACCTTTCGTGCAATGGTACTCTTGCCCGCTGCTGCTGGGCCATCAATAGCTATATTAATTAAACTCATATCTAGAAAACCTTCCCTTGTCGTTTATTCATATTTATTTTATCATAAAAACGTATTATAGAGATAGGAGCGATGACATTGAAAAAGATTTTAGTCATGCATACCGGTGGTACAATCAGTATGTCTGAAGATGAAAGCAATAAAGTTGTAGAAAATGAAGAAAACCCCATTTCAAAGCATCATGATATTATCAAACAATATGCAGACGTTACTGAGATTAACCCTATTAACCTTCCCTCTCCGCATGTGACAATTGCTGATGTTGTTAAACTTAGAGATATTATTGAGGAAAATAGTAAGAATGGTCAGTACGATGGCTTCGTCATTACACATGGTACTGACACTTTAGAAGAAACAGCCTACTTATTAGATTTAATTACACAAACAGATAAACCTATTGTAATCACAGGTGCAATGCGCTCCTCAAATGAAATCGGTTCTGATGGATTGTATA
Organism: Staphylococcus simulans; assembly: GCF_003043455.1. Taxonomy (GTDB): domain Bacteria; phylum Bacillota; class Bacilli; order Staphylococcales; family Staphylococcaceae; genus Staphylococcus; species Staphylococcus simulans_A. Next base: position 1,230 of record NZ_PZGG01000068.1, read on the forward strand.
ATTTTATTTCAGCACTTCGTGTAGCTGCTTCAGATGATTCATATGATAAAGGTGTAATGGTAGTGTTCAATGATGAAATCCATACAGCACGAAATGTGACAAAAACACATACGTCAAATACGAATACTTTCCAAAGTCCAAACCATGGACCATTAGGTGTTTTAACAAAAACGAGTGTACAGTTTCATCATAAACCATACAGACATAAAATTTTAGAGAAAATCAATCCAAAATTAGATGTGCCTATTGTTAAAGCATATATGGATATGCCAAGTGATATTTTCTTATTTTACAGTGAAAGAGCAGTCGATGGAATTGTGGTTGAAGCGCTTGGACAAGGAAACTTACCTCCTACTGCTTTAAAGGGATTAATGGCTTGTTTAGATAAAGGCATTCCTGTCATATTGGTATCAAGATCATTTAATGGTATTGTTGGTCCTATCTACGCTTATGAAGGCGGCGGATACGATTTAGCGCAAAGAGGTGTTATCTTTTCCAACGGTTTGAATGGTCAAAAAGCGCGTCTTAAGTTACTCGTTGCAATGAGCAATCACTTTGATAAAGAACAACTTAAAGCCTACTTCGATGCACAAGTATAATTGGATATAAAGAAAAAACCGGGAAACAGTAGCAACTGCTTCTCGGTTTTTCTATAAGTATTAAGTTAAGATTCAAGCGGTGTTTGTTTTTTAGCAACAATATTTTGAGCGATAATACCGCCATGGAATTTACCATTTTCTATAAAAATTGTATTCGCATCATTACCAGCCGCAATCACACCTGCAATATAGCAGTTTTCAACATTTGTTTCATAAGTTTCTCTATCATAAACAGGTGCAGTACCGAATTCATTCGTATTAATATCAATACCAATTGTTTGTAAGAAGTCGTAGTCTGGATGGTAACCGATCATCGCAAAGACATAATCGTTTGGAATTGTGTAAGATTCACCCTCTTGTTCAAATGTCAGGCTATCTTCATCAATTTTAGTCACATTCGCATTAAAATGCATGTCGATTTTTTCATGTCTTACTAATGATTCGAAATTAGGTAATATCCATGGTTTGATTGCTGATGAATAATCTGCGCCACGGTATAGTACTGTCACATTCGCGCCAGCTTTTTCTAATTCAAGTGCCGCATCAACAGCTGAGTTTTTACCACCGATAATCACAACATTTTGATCGAAGTAAGGATGCGCTTCTTTGAAGTAATGGAAGACTTTTGGTAATTTAGCACCTTCTACTTCCAGTTCGTTATGTTGACCGTAATAGCCAGTCGCTACAGTCAAGAAACGACATTGATACGTATCTTTTGTTGTAGTGATTGTGAAACGTTTACCCATTTTTTTAACTGTAAGCACTTCTTCGAAGGCATGAATGTTTAATTGATGGTATTTAACCACTTCTCTGTAGTAAACCAACGCTTGGTTTCTTCTTGGTTTATACTCTTCAACGATGAAAGGTACGTCACCGATACTTAATTTATCACTAGATGAAAAGAATGTCTGATGTGTAGGATAATTATATATAGATTCTACAACATTCCCTTTTTCAATAACTAATGTTTCAATTCCTTTTTTCTTTTGTTCAATCGCAGCACTTAACCCGCAAGGTCCGCCGCCGATAATGATACTTTCTACTGTTTGCATACAGTTGACCTCCTTCTTTACACCCCTAATATTATATCAGTCATACAAATTTTTAAAAGCTATTCATCTTGTTTCATCAAAGAAAATAAAGTAATTGTGAATCTTTAATAAAAAACCTCACTACCATTTTGTAGTGAGGTCAGTATGATTATTGTGGAATAACTAATTGTTGGCCATTTGAAATATTGTTGCTGTTTAAACCATTCGCACGTTTGATTTTTTCAACATTTTCAGGTGTTCCTTCGCCATAGTATTGGATTGCGATTCTATATAAATTTTCTTTACCATATACTGTGTGTGTTTGACCACCTTGGTTATGTTGTTGTGCTTGTTGTGCTTGTTGATTTTGGTTGTATTGATTGTTTTGTTGAGCTTGCTGATTTTGGTTATATTGACCGTTTTGATTTTGAGCAGCATTTTGTTGTTGATCGTAAGCATTTTGCTCTTGGTCTTGGTCTTGTGCTTGTGATTCATCAGTAGCTTCTGAATCTGAAGCTGCATGTTGTTTAGATTTATCGTGTTTTGCTTTATCAGATTTCTTATCTTTGTTTTTATCTGAAGCTTTTTGGTCATCTTTTTTATCTTTAGCTGCATCTTTATCTTTGTCTTTGTCTTTATCAGATTTTTGCGCAACTTTATTGTCGTCCTGTGCTTTGTGACTACCTTGTTCTGTTAATGCTAAGCCTGCAAAAATAGCAATCGCTGCAATCAATAATAATCCTAAAAGTAAAGGAAGTAATTTTTTTAAACCGCCTTTATTCTTTCTTGGTGGTTCTTCACCATTACCAGAACCGCCGTTGCTAGAACCACCATTTCCAGAGCCGCCATTTCCTGAACCTGCATGTGCAGATTTGCTTGCAGCAGCACCGCCAGCTACACCAGCCGCACCTGCAGCGGCTGCTTTTTTACCAGAGTTGTCTTTTTTCTCTGTCTCTTTTTCTTTAGGTTGTGCTTCTTCTTTTTGGTTTTCAGCTTTTTTCTTATCAGAATGCTTTTGAGCAGCTTTGCCAGCTACTGCACCGCCAGCTACACCAGCCGCACCGGCTGCAGCAGCTTTCTTACCAGAGTTGTCTTTTTTCGTTGTTTCTCTCTCTTTAGGTTGTTCCTCTTCTTTTTGATGTTCAGCTTTTTCCTGATCAGAATGTTTATGAGCAGCTTTACCAGCTGCAGCGCCTCCAACTACACCTGCAGTACCGGCTGCAGCAGCTTTTTTACCTGAATTGTCTTTATCAGTCTTTGTCTGTTCTTCTTTTTTGTTTTCTTTTTCAGGACTAACACCTTTAGATTTATCAGCTTTTTCATGATTTTTTTCCAAATCTTTGCCGATAATGCCACCGCCAACACTACCTACAGCAGTACCAGCCGCTTTTTTCTTACCATTGTTGTGTTGACCTTTTACTGTTTCAGAAATATGACCTTTTGACTCTTTGTTTGTCGGTGTTTCTTCTTGGTTATGTAAGTCATTTGGTTTTTCTGTACTTTCTTCACGTTGATGCGTTGCAGTAGCACGTCTTCTTTGACGTCTTTTATGTGCATTTCTTGGTGGGAAATGTTGTTCCTGCGTTTCTTTTTTAGTTTCTTCTTGATGATTTGTTTCTGTATCAACTGAATCGTCTAAATGATCAGGTTTTTTATGCGATGGTTTAGGATCAATTGATTGACGGTTGCGTTCAAAATCGTCTTTGAAATTGTTGTTTGACAACGTCATCATCCTTTCTTTATTAAAAATATTTATTTACATATGTAGTGTTTATACCCTGAATGGAGAGCCTGAAAAACACATCTTGTATGTTAATTATAACTTGCAATACATACTAAGCAAAGAGAATTATACCTTATCTGTAACTTGTTTTTCAAAATAAAGTATCCTTTTAACTACGTTGTCACAAGTTTATATTAATATAGCTAAGCAATACTACAATGTAAAGTGACTATTCACTAACCATAACATTAAATGAATGGATAATGATTAATATTAAGTAAATATTTGGTTTAACTTTTCTAAATAATTCATTTTTCTAGCAACTTTCTTTTTATTCAGTACATTAATAGGTTGAATTGAATGGTCATTGTCGCAACAAAATTCAGTTGGAGTAATTGTTTCGCCGAAATATGACATTAAATAATGACGTCTGCAAGTAGTTAGATTTTTGTATCCCATCATAGTTAATAAACCTTCTTTTTTGCGTTGTTCTGACATTGAGAAGATTGTTTTTATTTGTTGAATTGAATATTGGGTTGATAGAACTTCTAGAATTTCTGTTTTTTGTTCTGGTAAAAAAGCACCTTGATCGAAAGCATTTATATCAGCTTCAGTAATAATATCCGCAAAAAGAATAGTTTCTAATAAGAAATAATCATCTGGTTGATAAAGGCTGATAGCTTGGCTAAGCTGCCCATCTCTTCCTGCACGACCTATTTCTTGAAGATAACTTGAAGGGCTTACAGGCAAATGATAATGGATAACTGTGCGAATATCTGGTTTATTAATCCCCATACCAAATGCGCTTGTCGCGACAATCATAGGTATCTTATTTTGAATGAATTGCTGCTGTACAGTTTGACGTTCTTGATAGGATAAATCACCATGGTAAATACCTGTGAGATAACCTTCATCATAAATCATCTGAGCAAGTTCCCGACACTTTTTCTTTGAGGATACATAAATAATAGTTGGCCCTGATTGTTCGATAATAGATTTTAACCATTCGTTCTTCTCAGCATTATTTTCAAAATTGATATGCGATAACATAATATTATCTCTGCTCATTTTGGTTTTTACGACCTTTAACTGTGTTTTTACGATAGCTTCAATATCTTCTTGTAAATGCAATGGTGCAGTCGCGGTCAGTGCGAGCAATGTCGCTTTTGGAAATCTTTTAGTAATTCTGCCGATTAAAGCATAATGTGGTCTAAAGTCATATCCCCACTCTGTAATACAGTGTGCTTCATCAAGCACAATCATACCTAAATCTATGGCTTCAATCCATTTAATATTATCTTGATGCAGTATAAATTCAGGACTTAAAAATATGAATTTAGATGATTTCAGTTGTTTTAAGTTCTTCATTTTCTCTTCGTAACTCATGCCAGAATGAATATAACTGACAGAACGTTCACCATTCTTTCGCATCTGCATCACTTGATCGTCCATTAACGAAATCAAAGGAGAAATGATAAGTGTCGGCTTTTGTTTGATGTATGTTGGAAGTTGATAACATAAGCTTTTACCGCTACCAGTCGGTAAAATACCTAAAGTATGCTGATGGTTTAATACATTTTCAATAATAGCTTCTTGGCCTTCTTTAAATGATTCAAAGCCGAACCATTTTTTCAAAGCGTTTTTAAGCATCAAATCCCCTCCCTCGCTATTAAAATAATCGCAAGTTTAATTTCAAAATAACTCATATCAGGAAACGCCGCTTTAAAGTTTCTTAATCGTTCTTCTTGGCGGCCGATATAGTATTGTTTAAATTTATTTAGATATCTTGTATCCAAATAGAAATTGTAATCAGTGAAGTATCCTTTTATATATAATTCGATGATGTGATCTTCAATTGTGTTTACTTTAACGCCTTCTTTTTGAGCGATTGCTTCTAATGATAATCCAGTTTTCACTAATTTGAGTGTATCTTTTGTATTGATAGAAAGTGTTGGTAATATAATGGCTTGATGCAAAATAGGAAAAGTTTCTTTATCTTCTAGTAAATGAATCATCTCGACTAAATCATTCATTTTAATGATTGCTAACTCTGAAAGTTGTAAGTTCTCTATTAAGCTGACTTGCTGATTCGTATACATGACTTCATCAAATCCTTGGAGGAAATAATGTAATATCGAACGAGATTGTGCTTGATTCAAAAGCTCAAAAAGATGATAAACCTCTTTTTCGAAAACATGTACACTTTGTTGCTGTTCAAGATCAAAATAAATTTCTTTTGCTCTCTTTTGAACCTTACTGATTTCTGAAACGGGTATAAAAGAAAGCGTGTGATGTTGTTTGAATGAAATAGTTTGGATTAACAACTGTAAGACTTGAAAAGTTTGTTGAATACTTTCAAATGTATAACGTGTTGAAACATTTAATGGAATGGATGATATATCTTCATAATTCTGATGATAGATTCGTTCGAATGACGTATATTTTAAATCAGGTTGACTATGATATAATGATAAAAGTTGTTGGCTACATGCATCAAAGTAGGTTTGATGCGTTTTAGCACCAATCAGTATATTGTAAATACTTTTGTCTGTTTTATAATGAAATGCATGCTTTTTTATGTATTGAATTATTTCGTTCAAATCCATCATCACCTATGACTTATAGTATTGAAAAAAGATAAACTGGTGTTAAAATATAAATTACGTTATCAGTGTAGCATTTTTAAAGAAGGAGGCGAAGTAAATTGGCTAAATATACGATTGTAGATATGGATACATGCATTGCTTGCGGCGCATGCGGTGCTGCAGCACCTGACATTTATGATTATGATGATGAAGGTATTGCGTATGTTATCTTAGATGATAATGAAGGGACAGCGCCTGTTCCAGAAGAATTATATGAAGACTTAGAAGATGCAGACGAAGGTTGCCCAACAGATTCTATTAAAATTGCAGATGAACCGTTTGATGGTGATGCATTAAAATTCGAATAGTATCAATCGTGAGACCAGTTGGCTGTCTTCGCTTAACATAGATTGATGAAAACGAGACAGATGATGTCTTAAAAAAATCCCCCGGAAATTTCCGGGGGTTTTTCATTTTATGATTAATAACGTAGTGCTTTCTTTAAACGTTTATACAACAATAAGAAAACAATAGATACTACGATACCTTTGATAATATTAAATGGCACAATACCTGAAACTATAATGATTTTTAAATTTTTCATGACATCGCTCAAGTTCATAATCATACCGTAGAGCGGTAACAATACAAAGTAGTTTAATATACTTAAAACTAAGGTCATGACAATCGTACCTACGATTAAACCAATGATAATGTTGAAGCGGCTTTTAACGACTTTACTTACATAATACGCAGTTAATAGTAAACTGACAGCCGCTACAAAATTGGCTAAAGGGCCAATTGGATCGCCCATATTGAATAAGAAATTCAATAAGTTTTTAATCAGTTCGACGATTATACCTGCAATTGGTCCAAAAATAAATGTTGCTAATAAAGCAGGTACATCACTAAAATCTAAAGTTAAGTATGGAGGTAAAAATGGCAAAGGAAATTTGATAAACATCAAAATAAAAGCAATTGCACTCAACATACTTATGACGATGAAACGTTTGTTGTTTTGTTGATTCATAAAGACTCCTTCCATTCATCTTACGTGAATAGGAGGATTTTATTGCACAACAAATAAACCCTCCATCTTCTCCCATCCAGACTATACTGTCGGCTCTAGAATCTCACTAGATCAGCCATATTTATCCAAAGATAAATACAGGTCGCAGGCTTAAAATTACTGCCGGTTGGGAATTGCACCCGACCCCGAAGATGAATTTCATTAATATTTTATTTTCCTATTTATTGTAGCCGATTTATCTTAAAAGTTCAATCCGATTGCTTAACTAGGAGAAAATAAAAAAACTTGGGCACAATGCCCAAGTTGAAAGATTATGCTTCATGATGATGTGGCTTCGGTAATTTAATAATGAACGTTGTCCCTTTGCCTAGTTCGCTAGTTAGATTAATTGTCCCTTCTTGGGCTTCAATAATCATACGACTGATGAACAGACCTAGACCTGTCCCCTCTTTACCGCGTTTTCTAGATGCATCCACTTTATAGAATCTATCAAAGACTAATTCTACATGTTCAGGTGCAATACCACTGCCAGTATCTGTGATATATAAGATATCATATTCATCATCTTCACCAGTCGTGATTGTAATGGAATCACCAGGACCAGTATATCTTGTCGCATTATCGACTAGGTTAGTAAGAACTTGTTCCATGCGGTCTGAATCGTAAAACCATAATTGATTGTGTGTTTCTGGTGCGAGATTGATATCAATTTCTAATTCACTCGCTTGCTGACGATATTTTAGTTGCATACGATCAAGCAATTGACTGATAGGTTGTATTTCTTTGTGTATAGATAAGCCTTCAGCATCCATTCTTGCAACATTCAACAGTTCATTTACTAAACGATTCAACCGTTGCGTTTCATCTAAAACAATAGATAGTGAATCTCTAATTTCTTCAGGTTCTGAAACTACACCGTCTACAATTGATTCAGTATACCCTTGCAATAAAGCAATTGGTGTTCTTAGTTCATGAGACACTGTCGCAATAAAATCTTTTTTCATTTGATCTAGTTTATGTTCATTTGTCATATCTCGAATAATCGCAACAATTCCGCTGCTGCCATTAGGTTGGAACTGATCAATATAACTCATAATTACAACATAATAACGATTGTTTACTTCGTATTCTTCAAACTGTGTTTCTTTATCAGTGAAAGTATTGTTCATTTGTTCGATGAATAACGCTTTGTTTTCTCCATCAAGTTCGTTTTCCATTTGTTGAGCGAGCTTGTTAGACAAGATGATTTCTCTGTCTTCGTTTATACCGAGCACACCTTCTACCATTGAATTGATTAAACTTTCTCTAATATTTTTAGATGCTGAAATTTCATCAATATGGCGTTGAATTTCATTGCTCATGAGGTTGAATGAGTTTGCCAGTTCGCCTATCTCATCTTTGGTATGAATATCATTCACTAAAGAATAATTGCCTTTAGAAACACCAGTGGCTTGAGTTCTGAGCTGGCGAAGCGGCTTCGTTATCCTTGATGATAAGAAGAACGCAAATACAGTTGTTACAATTAAGAAAATGATAGCTGTAACAAGTATGATAATAGTAATAACATTATTAGTATCATCTATACTTTTTAAGTCTTGGTAAATAAAGACTGCACCGTTAGGATGTGTATTATCCACTTTAGTTGGATATCCTACTAAAACATACGTATGTTTTTGACCGTCTACAGTCATTTTAATATGTTCAGATGTTTTCTTTTGCTTATCGAATACTTGCGCAAAATCATTATCTTTTTGAATGATATCCATCATTTGTTCTTTAAACTTCGAATGTGAGTTATAATATTCATCCTTTTTATTTTTCATAATAATCAAACCACTTGGCCCTTCTATAAGCATTTTACTGTGTTTGATTGCTAATGATTTATTATCTGATTCCTCTAGTAAATTACTTATGCGGTGTGCATCATTTACTAAGGAATGTTCAGTATCTTGCGTATAATATTGTTGGATGAATGTAATTAATGCAGCACTAAGTAAAATTAAAACTGTCGTTACTATTAAAATAATAGTTAACCACAGTTTTATGACGACATTATTGAGTCGTTTCATCGTTGTTGTCGACCTCAAATTTATAACCAACGCCCCATACAGTCTGAATCATTTGAGCTGCATCTTTTGAGACACGGTTTAATTTTTCTCTGAGTCGTTTAACATGAGTATCTACAGTACGCAAGTCTCCATAGAACTCATAATGCCAAACATCTTTTAGTAATTGTTCACGGTCGAATACTTTGTTAGGTGTTTTCGCTAAGAAAATTAATAATTCGTATTCTTTAGGTGTTAAATTAACTTGTGTACCATCTGCAAGTACACGGTGTGCATCATTATCAATGACCAAATGCTTAAATTCGATTAAATCTCTCGCATGTGGTTCGTTTTGATCTGAAGTTGCTGTAAGTGTACGTCGTAGCAAGGCTTTAACTCTGAGCACAACTTCTCTTGGAGAGAAAGGTTTGACGATATAATCATCTGCACCAGATTCAAATCCTTCTACGCGGTTCGTTTCTTCCCCTTTTGCAGTTAACATAATGATTGGAGTTTCTTTATACTCTCTCAAACGGTTTGCAACTTCAATACCATCGATTTCGGGAAGCATCAAGTCTAACAAGATACAAGCATAGTCGTGATTTAAAGCTAAATCTAATGCTTCTTTGCCGTCTCGAGCTTCTTCGATATCAAAAGATTCTCGTTCTAAATATAATTTTAATAGTCTGCGAATTCTTTCTTCATCATCAACGACAAGAATTTTTGTCATAATTTTATGTACCTCCCATATGAGCATTCAACAATAAGTTGTCCAATAAGATAGACAGACAAGTCCTAAAACATCATAAGAGTCATGAGTGATTTCCTTTATTGATAATATATCTGTCGTAACTTTCTCGGATTTAATAATTTGTGTATCGTCTTCATG
>NZ_PZGG01000069.1 GCF_003043455.1 Staphylococcus simulans
GTAATATACAGAATAGAAGTTGATTTCTTATAAGTACCCTAATGAATTGAAATGCTAAAATTCCCAAGCGAACGATTGCCGCTTGGGAATTTTTTTTATTCTAAAGTTAATTTTTATTATATTCTAGGTATTCTGCGATCCCTTTAGAGACAGGGTAATCTGGTTGATAACCTAATGCTTTTAATGGTGTCACATCAGAACAAGAATGTTTGATATCTCCTGCACGTTCATCTTTAAATGAATAGTGAACCTCATAGCCGAAATAGTCTGAAAAGGCTTTGAAAACAGTCAGTAAATCTGTTTCATCTCCAGTACCTGCGTTATAAATCTTTCCGTTTGTTTCTTCTTTTTCCATCACAATCCAAATCGCTTGAAGTAAGTCTTTAATATAAATAAAGTCGCGCGTTTGTTTACCATCACCAAAGAAAGTAAAATCAGCTTTGTTTAAGAATTTTTGATTTAAAATTGATAATACACCCGAGTAGTCTGACTCCGGGTTTTGTCTTGGACCATAAACATTGAAGAAACGTAATGAAACAGTTGGTAAGTTATAAAGTGAATGATAAATCTTTGTATATTGTTCACTTGCGAATTTTTGTACTGCATATGGCGATAAAGGATTAATCTTAGAATCTGTTGATTTAGGTAAATCTGGTAAATCACCATAAATTGCAGCTGATGAAGCAAATAAGAATTTTTTCAAATTCGGGTTATGTTGACGGTTTGCCTCTAATAAATGAATCGTTGAATCGATATTGTCCCCATTAGATTCAACTGGTTTGCCCACAGTTTCTACGACACTGACCATTGCGGCTAAATGGAAGACATAATCGAATTGATGTACTTTCACAAGCTCTTCAAGCAGTTCAAAATCTTTTACGTCATTTTGGTAAAAATGATCTTCATCTATAAAAGGGATGTTTTCTCGTTTACCTGTAGAGAGGTTATCTACGACAAATACTTCTCCACCTTCGTTGTTAAATTTCTCTGCGATGTGCGAACCGATAAAACCAGCACCGCCTGTAATCAATACTTTCATAATAGGTACCTTCCTTATTAGAATATTTATATCTTACTTCTAATTTAATATGTACACGTCTAAAGTGTAGCATTATACTTTAAAAGTTGAAAGACAAAATACGTGTTAAACTATTAAGATTATGTAAATAAGAAAAGTGTTGTCATGACAAGGTTTATAAGACGTACGTCAGTCTGACTTTACATTAATTTAACAATAAAAAGCTTGCTTGTGACGCAACGTTATAGCGTAAGCTAAGAGTGTAGAGAAATTATAGAGCGTAAGGAGGAAGTTTGAATGGAATATTCAACAGGTGAATTAGCTAAAGCTTGTGAAGTGTCTGTTAGAACAGTGCAATATTATGATCAAAAAGGATTACTGAAACCAAGTCGTGTTGAACATAATCGCAGAGTATACAGCGAATCAGATAAAACACAATTAGAAAGTATTGTCTTATTAAAAAGTATGGGTGTATCGCTTCAAGAGATTCATCATATTCTAAATGAAGCAGAAGATACGGCGACATTAAAAGTATTATTGAAAAAGAAAGAAGTCGAATTAGAAAATACTTTAGCTCAAACAAAACAAAAATTAGAACGACTTCAAAAGTTAGATGAACTTGTAGGAGACGACAGTACAGGTTTACTGGATAATGCGCATCATTTTGAACAATTATCAACACGTATGGACCAAATGAGTCAAATTCGTCGTAATCTGTTGATGACTGGTTTTGCAGTCGGAGGTTATCAAATCAGTGCTTTGGTACGCGCATTGACTAAAAAAGATTGGAAGGTTTGGGCGAAAGCTATTCCGTTCAGAGTTCTTGTTGCGGCAGGCTTAACAGCGTATTACTATCAAAATGTCAGCTATGTTTGTCCAAATTGCCAAGCGGTCTTTAAACCTAATTTAAGTCACATGATTTTCGCTAATCATACGTTCAAAACGCGCAAACTCACATGTCCAAACTGCGGTGAAACGCATTATTGTATTGAGGTAGCGGATAACCATAAGTTGATTTGAAGAGAGGTTGATCACCATGATTGCGAAAGTTGAACATTTATCTAAAAGTTTTGGAGATATAAAAGTCATAAAGGATATTTCATTTGAGTTAGAAACAGGAAAAATTCATGCGATACTTGGGCCGAATGGTTCAGGAAAAACAACAACCATAAAATTGATGACTGGTTTATTAAAACCTGATAAAGGTGATGAGACCTTATTTAATCAATCTTTAGACCAACCGCATTTCAATGAAGTACGACAAGCTATGGCTGTCCAAAATGATGGGGCTTGGCTTTCTTTAATTCTGTTGATTATACCGTCAATGACGTTTCTTTCGATATGTCTCGTTATGATGGTTGCGAATAAAGCAAAAAGTATGAAGTCGGCACAAAGCGTGGCTTTATTCTTAGTTGTACCGATTATCGGTTTAATCATCTCTCAAGCATCAAGCATTATGCTGCTAGGTTATCAAACTATCTTAATCGCAGGTTTCGTTTTAATTATCTTAGATATCATTATCTTCTTATTACTTGTGAAGTCATTTAACAGAGACAAAATGGTTTCGGAATTATAAACATATAGATAGCTAGTAATACACGAAAAAAGATTGTGAAAAATCTTAGTTATCATTATGTATATTTTGAACAATAATGTATAATTAAAACACAACTTAGAATGAGGTGAAGTATTGATGGCATACTATGTAGTGAAAAAAGGTAGAAAAACTGGTATTTTTGATAACTATGACAAAGTTGAACCGTTAGTAAAAGGGTATAAGGGTGCAATTCATAAAAAATTTGATAACGAAGAAGAAGCGATAGCATTTTTAAACAAACCGGAAACAGAAGAAATGTTAGACGCGAACGGTGTTGAAAGATTAGTAGCTGACTTAAAAGATGATGAAGCGATTATTGTTACAGACGGATCATATGATTCAGATAAAGGTATTTACAGCTATGGTTATATATTAATATCAAATAAAGAAGGCGAAGTTGAATTTTCTGGTACTGGAAACGAAAGCAAGTACTCAGGAAGTTGGAATATCGCTGGTGAAGTAGTAGCAGTTTTAGATGGTTTGAAAACGTGTAAAGAGAAAGGTTATAAGAAAGTAAAAATTATTCATGATTTAATACATTTAAGTCGATGGGTAAACGGTGAATACAAAACAACTTCAGACATTGCCAAAGAGTATGTGAAAGAGATAGAGAATTATAAAAATGATTTAAAAATATTATTCTACAAAGTAAAAGGTCATAGTGGCGTTAAATATAATGAAAGAGCAGATGAACTTGCTGGAAAAGCTATTAAAGGTGAATAAACAATAGTTGAAAAATATCGCTTTTGTTTAAAAAAACATCATTGATGCTTATCTTTTCTGTGATCTATCAAAAAGAACGATTTTCATGTATTGTAATGAAAATCGTTCTTTTATTATGTTTTTAGTTCTTACCGTAAACTCTTTTTTGTTTCAACCCCTTTTATTCAAAAGAGTCATCAGTAGTGTCTATGAAATCGTATTTTAGAATTTCTTTAGGTTCTTTTTTAGTGAATTTATCAAATAAACTTTGATTGATGTTGACTAACTGTGTTAAAAATTCAGGTTCTACTTTTAAGACGTCTAACAATTTTTGTGGTGTAATGAGTTTTCTTACGAACATGTATTCTAAATGAGCAGTTATTTTTATTGGATGTCTGCGTGCTAGTGTATCATCTAAAGGTTCAACCGCTTCATAACACTTTTCATGAATCGCATGACAAAAAGCATTATATTGTTCAAATGTGAGTACTCCTAACTCATAAGCACGCTGACCCATGACTTTAATAGACACATACCACTTCTGTTTTAATGGCGTGTAATCATCTGGATTAGACAAGTTAGATACCTTTTTCAGATCTTCTTTAAATGCTTGTTCAGGCAATAGGAATGAAGAAACGAAGGTATTTGCTTCACGTTCTATGTCTTGAAATTCTTCATACGTGAGTAAATCAAATTGAATATGTTTATGTAACAGTAAGTGACCTAATTCATGTGCAACATCAAACATGCTTTTTACCGCATAATCGTTATTGCGGTTTAGAACGATATAAGGCATACCTTTTTCAGACCAAAAACTGAAAGGTTTCGCTTCGTTATTGATATTTGACTCACATATACATAGACCTGCTTTTTCTAACATGAATAACAACCTTAGATTCGATGGCTCTTTTATAAGTAATGCACGTGCTTTTTCAGCAGCATCTCTAACGAAATCGCTTTGGGTGTTAGCTTGATCATAAAGCTGTTCTATTTCATGTGTGATATCTAAAATCTGTTTAAAAGGTGATTTAACGAATCTTGATTGGAATTCTACAAAGTTCGCTAGATATACAGATTGGTAAAATTGTTGGGCGTGTGTATGAAAATCGTAGTTGCTTATAGAAACATGCCCGCGTTGTACTGTATTGGTTCTAGAAAAGACTGTATTTTCGGCTGTTAGATAACTGGTTCTTACTTTGAAAAATTGACTTAAAGCTAAGGTCAGATTGAAATCAAAAGGTGCATGCTTTTTCTCGCATTGTCTTAATTTATATTCACTTATATTTAATTGTTTGGCTAAAGTTTTATAACTGTAACCGTGTAGCTGACATAAGCGGACGAGTTGTTTTCTGATATTCATAGATGTTGTTTGCTCCTCTTATCGTTATGTAATTATGGTGGATTCTATTGGAGAGAGTTGTTTGCTATTTATTATTTTATTATACATAAAACCCGAGAGGAATCATGGAAATTTCTCTCGGGTTTGTTTTAATGGTTTAATTTTCAGTTCGTTGTTGTTGATTTTATTGTAGTTTGATGTCTGCTTTCGCCACTTCAATGACTGTATCAATAAGTGTTTGAATACCTTTTTCGATTTCTTCTGGTTCAACAGACTCTTTAGGTGAGTGACTGATACCGTCTTTACATGGGATGAACAACATGCTGGTAGGGCAGATTAATGCCATGTTCATGGAATCATGTCCCGCACCGCTGAACATGAAACGATAGCTATAGTCATGTTGTTCGCACACTTGTTTAGTAATTTGGGCAATTTCTGCATTCAGACCCACAGGCATATCTTGTCCTAAATCTTTCACTTCAGCTTGAATATTACGACGTTGTGTAATCTCTGAAATGGCTTGTTGGACTTCAGTCGCAACTTGTTCACGTGATTCTAATTCTTTACCTCTGATGTCAATCAATAATGTCACGTCGCCAGGGATAGCGTTCATGATATTAGGGAAGGCATCTAAATGACCGACTGTCGCAACGACACCTGCTTTATGGTAATGTTGTGCGATGGCTTCAACTTGTAAGATGATTTCTGATGCGGCAGTTAAAGCATCATAACGCATCGGCATCGGTGTTGAACCAGAATGACTTGTTTCACCTGTCAGTTTGACTTTGAAACGATGGGGCGCTGCGATATGTGTCACAATCCCAATGTCTTTGTGTTTGTTTTGTAAGATAGGTCCTTGTTCGATATGCAGTTCCAAGAAAGCTTTTAAGTCTCCTTGGTGATAAAAATCTTGTTCTGAAGGTAAGCTTTGTTTTAAAGTGTCGACTAATTGGAATAGCGTTTTGCCTTCATTATCTTTAATTTCTTTCATATCGTTTTGAGACAAGTTTCCTGTAATGTATTTACTGCCGAGTGTCGCAGTGTTGAAACGTGCAGATTCTTCTGCCGTGAAGGCGACAATTTCAATTGGATGATCTGTTTCAATTTGGTGTTCGTTTAAATGCAGCATGAGTTGCAAGGCTGCTACGACACCAAGTAAGCCATCGTAACGTCCGCCATCTTTTACGGTATCGATATGTGAGCCAATCATAACGGGTGGTAAGTTTGGTTGTTTGCCTTCTCTTCTTGCGATGACGTTGCCGAAGTAGTCGAAGCGGACATCTAGTCCCGCTTCTTGGCACAACATTGAGAATTTCAACGCAGCTAAGCGTTCAGCGTGACGGAAGGCGATGCGGTTTGTGCCGCCAGTTTCTGTATTAAAGCCATAGTTATTAAAAGTGTCTAAATGAGACATGACAGTGTCTAAATTCATGGAGCTCCCCCTGTTAAATTAATTAGTTAGTAACGTTTTATTGATCAAACAGTATTTCTTCTGATGCGTATAAAGCAAGACGAATATTTAAAGAATTGAATGGATCTTCCACAGTGCATCCTAAAATTTCTTCACAGTTCTTAATACGATATTTTACTGTGTTTCTATGAATGAACATTTTTTTCGCAGTTTTAGTGATGTCACATTGATAATCCATATACATTTTAAGCGTATCTTTTAATTCTTCGTCTTTTTTCGTTTTAGGATAGGCTAGGTCACCTAAAGTATGTTGAATGAAAGGTTTCAATTTACTTGGCGGTAACAACTGTAAAAGTTCTTTCATACTCTTTGATTGATAGAAGTTCATGAATGCTTTGCGTGCTTTATCTATACCACTTTCATAAGCCTCATTCGCTTCCATGAAGGACGTTGATAATTGAGAGAACTCTGTGACTCTATTACCAATCCCAAATGAAATACTGCTGTCGAAGAACTCATGATATTCTTGTTGAATATGTTTTAAGTAATTTAAATAATATTCATGCTTAGATTGTATTAATATCGCAAAGCGACGGTTGCTTGGCATACTATAAACACTGATACGTGAATCTAAATCTGTGAGTTTATGTATCAACCATGCATAAACAAATTGATAACGTTCTTCTACATATTGACTGTTTTCTAAATTATCCATCGGATCAATCGCACAAATAATGATTTGGTAATAATCGGAAGGATAAATGCCATATTGTTCAAATAGAATCGGGTGATTATGAACCGATAATGATTGATCAGAACGATTGGTGATTAGAGATTCAAAGAAACGATTAATATCTGAGTGTTCAGCTTCCTCAATCTTTTTATTTTTATATATCGCAAAGCTTAAAGTCGTCACAATCTGTTCAATCGTCAATAAACTGAAAGGATAAGACAGTTTATTGATATCTGACACCATTAAATAGTATGGGAAATAAGCATAGGCTTGTACTTTGAAAATCGCTACGTCATTCGTAAATTTCGTTTGATTACGTGTAATTGTATTAGCGTTTTCTGAACGTAAGTATTCTAAAAAGTATCGGATATGTTGTTGTTTTAACAAATTATTTTGTTGATAATGCCAGCTTTGTGAATCAACCATATAGAATGGATTGAATAACAGAACCGGTACGCCTAAGATTCGGCTCATTCTTTCAATCATTGTTTCGACACCGAAACCTTTAATCAGCATATCGTTTAGTTCTTCTTGAATATTCAAGGCATAGTTTAATTTAGCTGTTTGTTCATCTGAAATATAAGTTGAAATTTGTCTTGTGATTTCCCCTAAATTCCATTCTTCAGAGATTTCTATCAATGGAAATTTTAATTCATTTGCGTAATCAATCACGTCTTGATTGATATGTTTTAAATAACGAGACGTTTTAATACCTAACCCCGCGGTATCAATATCATTCAACTCTTTAATCA
Organism: Staphylococcus simulans; assembly: GCF_003043455.1. Taxonomy (GTDB): domain Bacteria; phylum Bacillota; class Bacilli; order Staphylococcales; family Staphylococcaceae; genus Staphylococcus; species Staphylococcus simulans_A. The sequence goes on from NZ_PZGG01000069.1 coordinate 7,553, forward strand.
TTTGTTTTAAGCCTTCTTGATTATCTTGAAACAGTAACCCTGTTGTGAGTATAAATGATTCTTTAGCTGTGTAATCTTTAATATCAATGTTTTCTGTGATGTCTAAGTGACGAACTTCTCTATGTAAATCCCCCTGATTATTAATGAGTTTTAATCCAGCGAAACTGGGTGCAGCGAGTATATTCTGCAACGTTGGCATTTAATCACCTTCCTTATAACTTTGTTTCTGAAATAAATTTTAACATGAAATGACATAATTTGTTCGAAATCGATAATTTTATAAAAAATTACTGTCAAACTGCACAAAGAAAAACGCTTCCAGTAACTGTAAAATTTTAAGTAAAGATTATACGTATAGTCATATTTATTCCAACTCAAAGGAGATATAGAAATGACGAAACAGGGGCAAGCGCAAAGCGGCATTCATGATGCGGCTTTCTTCGAACGCAGAGGCTATAACAAGGATGTTATGCCTAAAACAGGCAGCCAAAGAAATACATCAACATTCAACTTCTTTACCCTTTGGATGGGGGCTGTTCATAACATTCCAAACTATACAGCCGTAGGCGGATTTTTGCTACTAGGGCTTTCGCCGTTACAAGTTATCTTCGCATTGATCTTCAGCTCGTTTATCATTGCGTCGTTACTTGCAGTTAACGGTTATGCAGGTTCTAAGTACGGCATTCCATTTGCCATGCAGTTACGTCAAACGTACGGTGACATCGGGGCAAAACTTCCTGGTGTGTTACGTGGTGTGATTGCGGGTATTGGTTGGTTCGGTTTACAAACCTTCGCAGGCTCTCAAGCATTACTTATTTTGCTTATTAAAATCTTCCCGGGATTCGAGCATTTAGGTAATGGAACGACAATTTTAGGCATCACGATACCTGGTTTAATCGCATTTTTAGTATTCTGGGCTATTAACTTTGCGATTGGTATCGGCGGCGGTGACACATTAAATAAATTCACTGCAGTCTTAAACCCGTTAATTTACATTGTATTCGGCGGTATGGCAATCTGGGGCTTCATGGTTGCCGGCGGCTGGGATAACATCATGAACTACGAAATTACAACTAAATCAAGTGGTATTATCTATCCAGCTATCTTATCATTCATTTTAATTTTCAACTCAATGATGGGTGTATGGGCTGGACCAGGTTCAAGTGTTTCTGACTTTACGCAAAAAGCAGTTTCAACACGTGCACAAATTGTAGGACAAGTTTCAGGTATTGTAGTTGCACATTTACTATTCGCATTCAGTAGTGTGTTTATCATTATCGGTGGTTCTATTTTCATGGGTCATCAAGAATGGAATATCTTAACAATTATCAATAACTGGGATAGTATCTGGGCGATCTTAATCGCAACTGGGGTACTATTAATGACTACAATTTCTACGAACGCGACAAGTAATATCATTCCAGCAGCTTACCAATTAAGTGTATTAATGCCGAAATGGATTAACTATCGTCGTGGTGTAATTTTAGCTTCTGTTGTAAGTATTTTGATTATGCCTTGGAAATTAATGGAAAATGAAGATAGTATTTTCGTTTTCTTAAATATGATCGGTGCGATTTTAGGACCAGTTTCAGGTGTGTTAATCGTACACTTCTATTTAATCAACAGATGTAAAGTCGATATTGAAAGATTGTACTTTGACCTGAACGATCCAAATCATGGCGGATTAAGATTTAACTTCTCTGCTTATGTGGCAACGATTTTAGGTGTAGTTGTTTCACTATTAGGTTTCATTCCGAAATTCCAAGTCATTTCTGACTTCTCATGGTTTATCGGATTTATCATCGCAGGCGTTTCTTACATCATCTTATATGTGTTAGAAAAGAAATTTAGAAAGGATAAAGGAGAGAAAGCTAATGAAATATGATTTATTGATTAAAAATGGTCGTGTTATTTTAGACGAAGGCGAACAAGAAGTAGAAGTAGCTGTTAAAGACGGAAAAATCGCAGCAATTGGTCATGATTTAGGTGACGCAGAAAAAGTTATCGACGCAAAAGGACAAGTTGTTGCGCCAGGTATGGTAGATGCACACGTGCATATTACAGAACCAGGCGGCGGCTACCGTGACGAGTGGGAAGGCTACGAAACAGGATTGAAAGGTGCTGCAAAAGGTGGCGTAACTACAATTGTTGAAATGCCTTTAAACCAAGTACCAGCAACTACTGATAGAGCGTCAATCCAAGAAAAATTTGACGCAGGTAAAGGTAAATTATCAGCTGACGTAGCAAGCTATGGCGGTTTAGTACCTTATAACTTAGACGGTGGCATCCAAGAGCTAGACGAAGAAGGCGTAGTCGCTTACAAAGCTTTCCTAGCAACTTGTGGTGACCGTTCAATCGATGGCGACTTCGAAAACGTTGATGATTACTCACTTTACGAAGGTATGAAACAAATTGCGGAAACAGGTAAAATCTTATCTGTACACGCAGAAAACGCTGATATTACAGACCGTTTAGGCGAAATCGCTTATAAAAATGGTGAAAAATCAATGGCAGCTTACGTAGATTCAAGACCTGTATTCACAGAAGTTGAACCTATCCGTAAATTGATTTTATTCGCTAAAGAAACTGGATGCCGTTTACACATCGTTCACGTAGCATGTGAAGAAGGCGTTGATGAAGTCATCAAAGCACAACAAGAAGGTGTAGACGTAACATGTGAAACTTGTACACACTATCTATACTTCTACAAAGAAGAATTAGATGACATTGGTCCAGTTGTTAAATGTTCACCACCAATCCGCGAAGAATCACGCTTACCAGGTATGTGGGAACGTGTTATCAATGGTGACATCAACTTTGTAACATCTGACCACTCACCAAGTACACCTGACTTAAAAGATACTGACAACGCATTTGAAGCATGGGGCGGTATCGCAGGTATCCAAAATAACGTAGATATCTTATTTGACGAAGGTGTTCAAAAACGTGACCTATCACTTAAACGTTTCGCTGAAATCATTGCGACTGAACCTGCTAAACGTTTCGGCTTAGACAACAAAGGTAGTATCGCAGTTGGTAAAGATGCTGACTTCGTCTTCATCAAACCAGAATCTTCTTACACATTACAAGCTGAAGATTTAGAATATCGTAATAAACTAAGCCCATATGTAGGTCGTACAATCAACGCACAAGTTGCGAAAACAATCTTACGTGGTGAAGAAACTTACAGTCTTGAAGACGGTGTTTCTAATGACTTCCGTGGTGAATTTATCTAAGTCTTGGTAAATAAAAAATAAGTTTTTATACTGAGTAACAGTATAAAAAAGGGGCCGGGACATAATTGTTCTGGAACCTAATAAAAAGGACGATTTTCACATATAAAAATGAAAATCGTTCCTTTTTTATTTTGTCCAAGAAATTTTCAGCTCGTAGAGCTGCTAATTTCCTAATAT
>NZ_PZGG01000070.1 GCF_003043455.1 Staphylococcus simulans
CAATCATGTAATGTCAGGACAGTACACTTTATTATGAGATTGTAGAATATTTATGCTGAGCGATACGTGGTCTGTAGTTTGCACCTAATACATCAATATTTTGTGTCGCAAGCGCATGAATCAATTTAGATAATACGTGCGGTGTACATGAAATATCAATGTGGTACGTTGTGAGAACATACTTAATGTCTTCTTGATGTTTAAGAAACTGCATAATATCAATAATTTTATCTTTGACAAACATATCTTGTAAACCGTCAATTTTAAGTTTGAAATGCATAGAAGCTTGAATATTCGGCGCAAATTGATAGACGAAGTCTTTGTCTGCTAAAGGTAAAATCTGGTAGATAGGGTAGTTGTGATAACTTAAGAAACTGATGAAGTAAGGCAAGTTGCATTTTGGAATACGGACTTTTAAAACAGGTTGCTGTTTAATTCGAGTAAATTCTGCTTGAACAGCATGACTGCTTTGAAGCTGTCTGCATAATTTTAATAATTGTCTTCGCTTAAGCCATGTTGATAGATGCCCTAAATTAATAATAAAAGTGTCATATTTATCTATAAACATAGACAATTCCTCCAGAAGTATAGTTTGTATTTGAGTGGCATAAGATGGATGGATTGCGTGTTGTTCAAATTCATTGTAAATTGTATCACGCTTTAAAAACTTTTTCACTAGGACTTTTGGACGAAATGAAGATAATTGTTAATTTTGTCATTTTTTCAATATAATGAATGTAATATTTAGGAAAGAAAGAGAGTGAATATATCGTGCGATATAGAGCAGTCGTATTTGATTTTGACGGTACGATTATTGATACGGAACAACATTTATTTGATGTGATTAACCAACATTTGACAGCACATCAAAAAGAGCCGATCTCAGTTGATTTTTATCGACAATCCATTGGTGGTGCAGCTAAAGGTCTGCATCAATATATAGAATCTCAAATAGGAGAAGAAGCAACAAGCGCATTGTATGATGATCACCATCAACAGAGCCGGCAACTGCCGATGATAGAAAATATCAATCGATTGATGGAAAATTTAGAAGCTAAACATATTCCTTTTGCGATTGCGACGAGCAGCAGCCGCGTAGCGATTCAACCTGCACTTCAAGCGCTAGGATTAACTGAACGCGTGCCAGTGATTGTCGGAAGAGAAGATGTTGAAGCAGTCAAACCAGAACCAGATTTGTATTTAACTGCGGTTCAACAATTGAATCTGAATCTGATAAGCTGTTTAGCTATTGAAGATTCAGTGAATGGGGCTACTGCAGCTGAACGTGCAGGCCTTGGAGTAATCGTGAACACAAATCAAATGACTGAACAAATGGATTTCAGCGATTTAAATTTAGAAGGTATGAATTTAGATGCTGAAACGATTATGAAACAATATTTTTAAGTGAGCAGGTGAGCGCATGTTGATTTTATTCTTTTTAGCTGGACCAATGATTATTGGAATTGGAAACTTGATACTCGTACCAATTTTTAATAAAAGGGTACCGATGAATGTCAGATTTCGCGCATTTATGATAGGTTCAATGATTTATTTAATATCTGCTTACTTTGTTTATCAGTTTGTATTGAAAGGTCAGTTATAGCATTTATTGACAATTTGTGAGATAAAAAAGAAATACAAACTTTCTGTGAAAAATGTCATTGCATTTAAAATCATAATAAAAGCAGAGGGTTCAAAAGTTTATGGCTTTTGAACCCTCTGCTTTGTTTATTTCATCATATAAACAAGACCGACGATAACTAAAACTAATAAAATTGCGTCTACGCCAATCATTAATGCACGACGGTTCGCTTGTTCACCTTGTGCTTTCAAACGTTTATACATGAGATAGTTTGGTACGAGGTTGATGATAAGGAGTACTATGATAATAATAATTAAGGTAAGCTTCACTCTGATTCTCCTTTATGATCTTTTGATAGAAAATCCCAAAGAAAGGCAATGGCTATACCGAGTACTAAGCCAAGGCCAACTCCAAGTTTCATATGATTTGTAAAATGACCGATGATGATACCGAGAATGACCGTAATAGGTAAAACAATCCCGACTTTCATCTTTTTAGCTGGAGAAGTCAATGCGCTAAACAAAGCAACATAACATACACCGAATACCACAGCAGCAATTACTGACATGATTAGCGTATGTGTCAGCGTCTCTTGACTGGCTGATCGGTTTAAGAAAAAGAATAACGCACCAAATATAAATGTATATAATAGTCCGCGTGAAACTAATTGTTTAGACAATGTTGACGTCTCCTTTCAATTCAGTTCACTCAAATTATAACATAGTATACTGGTGCGTCGTATGCACATTAAAGTTCGTTTTTAAATTGTTTGTGGTCGTTCAAGTATGCATAGAACAGACCAATGATTAATCCACCGCCGATATAGTTACCGATAAATGCGGCAACTATATTAAGGATAGCTGGCCAGAAGTGTAACACATCTGATTGGTAAATTGCGCCGCCGATAAATAGACAAGCATTATAAACAACGTGTTCGTAACCCATGAATGCGAAGATAGCAACCCCAAACATCATTACAAACATTTTTGCTAGGATATCTTCAATTTGCATCGCAATAACTAATGAGATATTGATAAAGAAGTTGGCAAAAATTGCTTTAGCTAATATTTGAGTAAAGTCAGCTGTCATCGTTTTGTGATGAAGTAAAACTTCTAATTGTTTCATCATTTCAGGTGTAACGACATCACTGAAACGTAAGATAATAAAGAAGGCTAGGGCACCTAACATATTACCGATGAAACATAACATAAAGATTTGGAAAGCACGCCATGGTGAAATAACTTTATAATACAAGCCTACTGTGAAATACATAAAGTTACTTGTCAGGAGTTCAGAATTGGTAAAGAGAATCAGTACTAAGGCAAAGCTGAAGGCAACTGATCCGACGATGTTGATAATACCTGTGTTGATTTCTCCTGTGTGTACTTCTTGCACAAAGCCAGCTTTAATCGCTAATACAAAAACTGCAATAATACTGATGATGAAACCGGCCATCATGGCACGTAATAAATAGCGCTTAAAATAAGTCGCTTGTAAGACGTCTTTAGTTTGGATTGTTTTAACTACTTCTTTAACCCATTTACGTCCATAGAATACATTATCCCAACGGATATATTTTTCACTGTTCATTCCTAAAAAAACTCCTCGCTCTAGCAAAATGTTTAATATTAATTCAGGCTGAGAGGGTTATCTCAATTTCTGTAATGCATATAGTATAATCGCATTTATAGATTTTGTGAATACTTTCACATGAACTTTTTTCATAAATTTGACCGTCTCGTGAAAAATTATGAAAATACTATATTTATATATAAAGTAGTGATTGTGTCAAAAAGACAGTTGTCTATATATACGCGACAAAGAATCAGAAAATTATCAAAAGTACATTGCACATTTATAAAACTCCGTGCTATAATGTTCAAATAAAATGTATTTACTAAATGGACACTGTTCATTGTGTATGTTTTGGAAATACAATATTTTATTTGAGTGCGAAATGCATTAAAATGCGCGATGACTGCTTTTGTTGTATTTTAGGAAAAAATAAGTGAAAGCGCATACATAAAAGTGTAATTTTTATGTTTTCATCTAGAAATTTTATAGTATAATAGCCTCAATGGGCTTGAAAAGTTACAAATCGATAGCAAAAAGAAACATTGTATAATTTTTCGCAATCTTTCAAATTTTAGTAATTTGGGACGCTGAATTAGAAAGAGAAAATGGGGCGCCTATCGATGACTTGTAATAAAGCCTGGAAATCATGAAAGAGAAGGGGTATTTTCTAATGGAAGAAACTCAATTACACAGGGGATTAAGTTCTAGACAGATTCAAATGATCGCACTCGGGGGTACTATCGGCGTTGGTTTATTTATGGGTGCGACTAGTACAATTAAATGGACAGGACCATCTGTTATTTTTGCTTATTTAATTGTTGGACTATTTTTATTTTTAGTAATGCGTGCAATGGGAGAAATGGTTTACTTACATCCTACTACAGGTTCATTTGCGAACTTTGCAAGTGATTATATTCATCCAGTAGCAGGATATTTAACAGCCTGGAGTAACATATTCCAGTGGGTTGTAGTTGGTATGAGTGAAGTTATCGCAGTCGGAGAATACATGAGATATTGGTTCCCGGAACTTCCGGATTGGATTCCTGGTGTTATCGTTATTGTATTATTAGCTTCAGCGAACTTAGTATCAGTTAAAGCGTTCGGTGAATTTGAATTCTGGTTTGCGATGATTAAAATTGTCACTATTGTATTAATGATTATTGCTGGTTTCGGTTTGATTTTCTTCGGACTTGGTAACGGCGGCAATGCGATTGGTTTATCAAACTTATGGTCACACGGCGGTTTCCTTCCTAACGGTTGGCTTGGATTCTTCTTTGCTTTATCAATCGTTGTAGGTTCATACCAAGGTGTAGAATTAATCGGTATTACAGCAGGGGAAACTAAAAATCCTCAAAAGAATATTAAAAAAGCAGTTAACGGTGTTATCTGGCGTATTTTAATCTTCTATATCGGAGCAATTTTCGTTATTGTAACAGTTTATCCTTGGGATCAACTTGGTACAATCGGAAGTCCATTCGTAGCAACATTCGCGAAAGTCGGTATTACAATTGCAGCTGGTTTAATCAACTTCGTAGTATTAACAGCCGCTATGTCAGGATGTAACTCAGGTATCTTCAGTGCGAGCCGTATGATTTATACATTAGCGCAACATAAACAATTACCTAAGTTCTTCTTGAAAGTTATGAAAAATGGTGTACCTGTATACACAGTACTTGCGATTTCAATCGGTATCTTTATCGGTGTTATCTTAAACGTAATCTTACCTTTATTCATTAAAGGAGCAGACAGTATTTTCGTATATGTTTATAGTGCATCTATCTTACCTGGTATGATTCCTTGGTTTATGATTTTAATCAGTCATATCCGCTTCAGACGCCTTCACCCTGAAGAAGTCCAAGGACATCCATTCAAAATGCCAGGCGGCGCACCAGCAAGTTTTGCGACAATCATCTTCTTAATCATTGTATTAATCGGTATGTTGCTTAACAAAGAAACAGTAGTATCTGTTGTTATCGGATTCTTATTCTTAGGTTTCATGACAGCATTCTACTTCATCAGAGGATACGACAAATTACCATATAAAGATCAGCATTTAGAATAATATAAGGCAAAATGAAAAAGAGTTGGGCATGCGCTCAACTCTTTTTTAATGTTCAAATTTAATTTTAGAAAGATGTTTCTTATAGTTATTTAAAGCCATTTTAGATTGTGTCACGGTATCCAATGCATTTGAAAAGTCCATAGATAAATAGCGGTAATACAATACATTAATCGTAAAGAGCTGAGCCGTTAAAGAAGTCGTAGCTGCCATGCGAAACTCATTTTCTTCTGATTCACTATAAATCAAATCAATATCGCTATAACGTGTCATCGGATTATGATGAGTACCCATTAAGGTAATCAGGCACAAATGATAGTCCGAAGCAACACGTGCGATGGCTTCGAGTTCATTATGTTCACCGCTATTAGAAATTAAGAATAACGTATCACGCGCATCATGCGTCGCAATTAGACTGATTAACGCATGTACACTTTCAACACATTGCGCATTTAAACCTACTTTAGCCAGTTTCTGTGTTAAATCCATTGCGGAAATATAAGATGCGCCAAAACCAAATAAAAAGATAGTGCGTGATCGTTTCAACCTGATACAGACTTGTTCAATCTTTTGTTCATCGACTTCATCTGAAACCTTACATAATGTTTGTGTGCTGCGTGACAACATTTTACGTTTAATAGAATCAATCGACTCATTCGGTTGTAATTCGATAGGTTGGGGTTTGGTACGTTTTGAAAGATACTTTGATACTTCTGTTTTCAACTCTTGAAAGCCGCCATCTGTTACTTTGTATCCGAAGCGGACCACAGAGGATGGACTTGTGTTAGTACTATTCGCTAAATCTAAAGTCGTCATACCAATGACTTTTTGTGGCCGTTTTAAAATAAAGTCAGCGATTTTTTTCTCGCTTTTAGTTAAAACATTATATTTTGTTTCCAGTTTAAATAGTATGTTTGTCATCATAATCACCTGCTCTATGAAAAAACAAAGCTGCTTTTTCATTTGTTTTGTAAATCATAGATAGCAGTAAACAGAACCCTTAATTGCTATAGTTTACTTTGATTATTGGTTGTACGCCTATTAAAGCAAAATCCAGATAAACCAACAGTCTCCCAATTATCAGCTCATCTTTATAATGGTTTCTAGTGTACTATAGGATGACAGGTAACACAATTGAGAATTTAAAATCGTTTCTCACTAGTATTATCATACCTAAACCTTAAAGGTTTAAACGATTAAATTAAAATATTAATAAATTAGTCAATAAATGAGGGGGAAGTTAAGTACAGCAACAAATCTTGAATCGGTTTTTGCCAGGCTTTAATAATAGCGTTTGCATTGCCGGTATCAATGATAACTAACGGTCGCAAAATCAGTTGTGCTAATAAGTCGCAGTAGCGTTGTGTGATAAAGGAAGGGTAAGTTTCAACTAAGATTTGTGCTTTATGGTAATTAGTTTGTATACACAGTGTGATTTCATGTGCTATCAGTTCATCAGGCTTTTGTTTGTTTAAAGTTGTATAGTGGTGAAACGTGTCGCTTAAAGTCATTAAATGTATAAGTTGCGTGTAAATATTTGTTTCTATTACTTGTTTTGTCATGATGATTCGTTCCTTATAAGATAAATTAAATTTGTGATTTGAAAGCCGATAACTTAAGATAAATGCATGAGAAGTTAAATTTTGTATAGAGGAGCATCTTATGGAGTTCAAAAATAATAAGCCAGCGTGGAGAGATTTAACGTTAATTCCGATTGGTTTTGTTTTAATCTTTCTATTTACTTTTTTAGAAACGTTAATAACAGCTAATTTTAATGTACCGATGACATTTGAAACATTGATTCCTATATCAGCAATAGGTCAAATCAATACATATATCGCGATTTTAATCATCTACTATTATTTTCACTATAGTGAAATGCCTATGAAATTATCATCAGGGTGGCATTATGTTAAGAAACATTGGTTGTTCTTGCTGATTATGCTGCTGATCGCAATGGGAGGAGAAACGCTCTACAATCACTTAATCACGTTCCTTCCAGAAAACTTACAATATACAGAAACACAAAATGAACAGGAATTAGAATTGTTGTTCCGTAATCCAGCATTTTTACCGTTTACGTTTATCTTTGTCGTGATTATAGGGCCAGTCGTTGAAGAGTTATTCTTCCGTACCATTTTGATTGGGGAGTTAGGCAAGAAGTTGAATTATATCGTCATGGCGATTATTTCAGTTATCGGCTTTGCATTGATACATGTCACAGGAGCCGAATCTCCATTTGAAATCGGCGCCTACTTAATTATGGCAATTGTCATTGTCTATGTATATTTCAAATCAGGTAAAAATACTGCAGCTACCATTGCGATTCACATCGCTAATAATTTGATTTCTTTCTTAATCACAATTTTCTCTATGTAATAAAAAAATCCAACTGAGGGGTGTCCCTTAGTTGGATTTTAAAAATTGTTGATAGTTATAGATAGTAATGTCATGTGTCTTTAATGTTTTATGGAATGAGTAAGAAATATCTTGAATCGTTTGAATCGGTATTTCTTTCGTGTGACCATGTCCGATATCAAAGATGACAACACGCCATTCAGCTTTGCGACAAATCAATCCGATAAAGATTACATTTTCTGTAAAGGTCTCATAATCCAGTTCATATTCGACCAACATCACATTACGTTCTGCGCAATAAATCAATAAGTCTGAAAAGATTTGCGGTATCGTCTCATTTGGATTAGATTCAAATTTAATATAACGATCCATGCGCTTTAACAGACGTCTGATATGGGTTGCGGGTTGATTAAGACATTTCTTGATAATTTGAGCGATTTCTTTTTTATAAGGTAAACGAGAATATGATTGACTTTCATTTAATGTCATAAATAAAGCCAACATCTGTGCTTCATTTAATTCAAGTTGAATCGGTACGGGATGGCTCTGAATCTGGTATCCGCCGAGCATGCCTTGTTTTGCGATAATTTGGACGCCTTGTTTTTCAAGATCTTGGATATCTCTTAATATCGTACGTTTTGAAACTTTAAGTGTTTTTGCAAGTTGTGCTGCAGTGAGTTGATGGTTTGTTTCAATTGCGTGAACAAGTTTATTTTGACGTTCTATTTTATTCAATTAAGCCACCTCCGATATATTACATATTACAATCATTATATCATATCTCTTTATATTTGATATTTTTAGGTAATGTACTTGTAGAAAAAATTAAAAAAAGTCGAAAAAATTTCAAGTAAACGCTTACATTTTATAAAATTATGTGCTAAACTATCATTAGTAACTAGGAGATAGCACTTAGTGAACAAAGGGGTAATGATAAATCATGTCGTGTGATTTATTAGAACGTGCGAATCACTAGTTAATTAACATCTTCAATATTATTACTTACTTTCCTTTCTATGCCGACTAGTTAAGCTAGTCGGTTTTTTATTGTTTATAAAGACGTTAACAGTTCGCATGTGTTCCATGCTAGAATGAAATCATACATATGAAAATAAAGAATGAGGTGTGTAATTTGAATCGTAATCAATTGCTTCAATTAGACCAAGCAATCAGACACTGGTTGAAAGGATTAGATGATATTATTCCTAAACTGATTGCGGATATGCATACAGAAACGAAATCGAATCAGTTTGATTTAGTAACGAATGTGGATCAAATGATTCAAGATCAATTTGATGCATTTTTAAAAGAACATTATCCAAGCCATGAGCTTTTTGCTGAAGAAAAGAATAATGATTTAGTAGATGCAAAACATGGTGATGTTTGGGTGATGGATCCGATTGACGGGACTGCGAATTTAGTGAAACAAAAAACAGATTACTGTATTATTTTAAGCTATTTCTCAGAAGGCCAGCCGATGCTTGCATATATTTATGATTATCCGCATCATACCCTTTATAAAGCCATTAGAGATGAAGGGGCATTTGAAAATGAGGTGCGCATGCCTAAAGTTGCACCTTTAGAAATTGGTGAAGCGATTCTATCGTATAACCCATATGTCTTAAATGACCATACACAAGCTGATTTAAAAGCAGCAGCTTTCAGTTATCGATTAATCGGTGCTTGCGGATTAGATTCTTTACGTGTGATGAAAGGTCAATTCGGAGCACATATTAACACGAATGCGAAACCTTGGGATATTTCTGCTCAGTTTTTGTTTGCCCGAGAGCTTGATTTGAAAATGACGAATCTTGATAATGAACCGATTGATTTTGCGATAGGCGGACCGTTTATTATTAGTAATAAAGGATGTCATGAAGCGGTTCTAGAAATATTAAATCAAAAAGGCGGTTATCAAGTTAATAAAGTTACTAAGACTTAAGCACCATGTTAGATAAAATCAACTATAATATAATAGATTGAAATGAAAGATGAGGAGTGGTTGGGTGAAGAGAACAGATAAACCTGGTCGTAGAATGGGACTCGTTCCTAAAATATTATTATGGGCATTTGGAATTTTAGTAATTCTCGCACTCGTTGCGGCGATTTATTTAGCAGTGAAAATTTTTGCGGTCGGTGGAAAAATACATAATCCATTAGACAGAGACAAATCAGAATTAAGAAAAGAAAAAGTAGATTTAAACAAAGGTGATCCATTCACGATTGCGTTATTTGGTGTGGACAGTAATGCGAAACGTCAAAGTGAAGGCGATGGACAGCGCTCTGACTCAATCATGATGTTATCTATCAATCCAGATAAAAAAACAACTGAAATTGTCAGTATCCCACGTGATACACAAGCTGAAATTGTCGGACATGACTCAGTAGAGAAAATTAACCATGCTTATGCATATGGTGGCCCGGATATGGCTGTCAAATCATTAGAGAAATTGTTAGATGTACCGATTGATCATTATGCGACAGTTGATATGGATGGCATCAAAGGTATGGTTGATGAAATCGGCGGCGTGGATGTTATCAGTAATGCGACATTCAGTTACAGTGGTTATAGTTTCGTCAAAGGTGAGAAAACACATCTAGATGGCGATAAAGCTTTAGCATTTATTCGTTCACGTAAAGAAGAAGGCGCAGGCGGTGACTTCGGTCGTCAAGAGCGTCAACAATTAGTATTACGTGGTATTGCGAACGAATTAACAAGTGTGAAATCACTGACAAACTTTAATGGTGTGACGGATCAAATCAAAGAGAATGTGACGACTGACTTATCTCTTGGTGAATTAAATACAGTCCGTTCTAAATATCAAAAAGCAAATGAGAATATGAACCGTTTAGAATTACAAGGTGGCGGCGGTATTCAAAGTGATGGCGTTTATTACTTTGTACCTGATGAAAGTTCATTGAATAATGTTTCAAATGCGTTAAGACAAAATTTAGAGTTATAAAAGAATAGCCAAGACAGAGTTGAACACTTTGTCTTGGTATTTTTTTACTCTAAAATTAAAAATTGTATATAAATAAAATACGTGATTTGGGGTAATAACAAACGGAGGGGGAATTTTTTATGACAAATAATAATAAAGATCAAAATAAAGTAGACGAACAAGAAGTACAAGATGTATCTGAAATGGTTGATGAAGGCGGCTTAGGTGCAGATAATTATTATGGTATCAATGAATTCCAACCAAATGGCAACACTGTAGAAGTTGGAATTGATCAATTCAAATTGAAAGTCAGCGAATATAATGATGCTGATTTAGTTAATTCTTTAATCGCGCATGCAGATGCAAATCATAATGAACAAAAATTTGATGAAGCTATCAATGTGATTAAACAAGAAGTATTAGGTAGATTACACGATAAG
>NZ_PZGG01000071.1 GCF_003043455.1 Staphylococcus simulans
CACCTACACAGTACAGAAGAAATAAAAAAGTATAATATCATAAAAATATGTATAGTAATAAGTACCCTTTCTATTATTTAATACAATATTTTAATACTCTAATTAAATATAATCACATTAAGCCGTCTAATTTGTTATTGTTTCCTACTCATTTTGTGAGTCCCCAGGGATGAAGAGAGTCTGTCTATTTCAAACACTAGTTCTTCTCCAACGTTCTACAGGAACAATACAGATTGGTTCGGCTTAATTTTTATACCTAATTAGGGATAAAAGAATTGAACGGCTTAAATAGAGAGAGGAGAAACACATGAATAAACAACTAAATAATTTTGAGGCAAGGCACCGTAACAAGTATGCAATCCGACGATTTTCGGTTGGCACAGCATCCATTATTGTAGGTGCTACCTTAATATTCGGTCTTGGTCACGAAGCAAAAGCAGCAGAGGAGATAACATCATCAAACCAGGCTAAAGATTCAACATCACCACAGCCAGATGAGACTGCGTTAAAAGCAGAAACACCAGATACTCAGCCGGCAACTATTGATAACACTGAAAAGCAATTAACTAATGAAACACTAAAAGAACCAATTGAAAACGACACAATAACAGACAACAAAGCAGATACAAAACCACAACTAGAAATTACCCCTAAAGAACCTAAAGTATCACAACCAACTACAGAATTAACACCTATCAAAGAATCAACACCTACTGAACAAGAAAATCCTATTGAAGAAAAAACACCACCTACAGAACAAGAACCAACAATTAATGAAGCACCAACAACAGGCGTACAACCTGAAAATAACCCACCAAAAGTTGAAGAACCATCAGAAGAAAAACAATTAATAAAACTTGTCGCTGCACCTCAAACACTAACTGCGTCACAGCCTGTTAGTCCGGTTGTCGAAACAGGGGGTGGAGAAGCGGATATTACAGCACAAAAAGCACCAGTAGTAACAGCAGACTTATTAAAACAATCATCTCAAAATAAAGATAAAGACACTGTTGAAGCTACACCACAAAATGCACAAATATTACGAGGGGCAGCTTATACAGCTGAAGATTTGAAAGATGTAGTAACAAATCAAACGGGATCAAATGTTAATGACTTAGTTACTGTTTCAAACCCACAAATTAGCGAAACAAAAATTGACCCTAACCAAGGTGGTAACTTCCGTTTAACAGCAGATTATAAAGTAGATGACAAAGTTAAAGGTGGAGATTACTTCACAGTACAAATACCTGAATACGCAACATTCAACGGCGATTTGCATTATAAAAATGCAGAGGATAAAGTACACACAGTATTAGCTACACCAACTGGTATGATTGTTGCGGTAGGTGTTTATGACACAAACACGAAACTTCTAAAATACACATTTACAGATTGGGTTAATGATAAACAAAATATTTCTGGTAAATTCGACTTAACACAATTTACTGACAGGGATAAAGCTACAAAAAAAGGTGTATATACTTTGAACTATGATTTAGCCGGAGAAAAGTATAACCCGCAAATCACATATGATTATGACGCTCATGATAAAGGCTTATATCCAGCTTCTGTTGATACTGTAATTACAAGTGTAGATGCCTTACAAAAAACAAATGATTTCCAACAAGTGATTTATGTTAATCCAATGGATAATAATCTAGCTTCAGCTATATTAAGAATAGGACCCAAGGATAAGGATAGTAATGCATTATTAAAAATTGATGATACACAACTTCGTATTTATAAAGTGCCTAATAAAACAGATTTAACAGACAGCTATGCATTTGATGTTTCTAAATATCCAGATTTAACATCAAATTATCGTGTGGACACAGATAATCATGGTAATTTATTGGTGAACTTTGGGGCTATTAGCGATCCTTATGTCGTAGTTGTTGACTCAAAATTTGACCCGACACTCAGTTCTAACTTAACAACAAGATCTATATTATATGCCAGGGATTATAATGGTAGGGAAGCTACTTATTACTATGACACTAATGTAGTGACTCAATATAGTGATGGAACTGGTGACGGTGTACTTGAAAACTACAAAATTGGAGATTATGTATGGGAAGATATTAATCAAAATGGTATTCAAGAATCTACTGAAAAATCAATTGAAGGCGTAAAAGTTATTTTAAAAGATAAGGCAGGTCAAATACTTCAAACAGCAGTTACAGATAAATATGGTAACTACTTATTTAATAACCTTAAAAATGGTGAATATGTTGTTGTATTTGAAACACCAGATGGCTATGTTCCAACAACTAAAGAATTAGGAAACAATCGTGAAAAGGACTCTAATGGATTGATTTCATATGTAACAATTAATGGAGCAGATGATTATACAATAGATTCTGGGTTCTTTAAACCTGTAGTAGCGACATATAATTTAGGTGACTATGTCTGGGAAGACAGCAATAAAGATGGTATCCAAAACTCAAATGAAGTAGGAATCGCTGGAGTAACGGTTACATTAACAAAACCAGATGGTACAAAAGTAACAACAGTTACAGATGAAAATGGTAAATATAAATTCACTGATTTAGAAAATGGCGAATACCAAGTAGATTTCGAAACACCAGAAGGTTATAAATCTACATTGATAGAGCAAGGAAATTCTAGAGCGCTTGACTCAGAAGGTACATCAGCTACAGTGAAGATCAACAATGCAGATGATTATACAATCGACAGCGGCTTCTACAAACCGACAGTTGAACCGACACCAGTTCCAGCAACATACAACTTAGGTGACTATGTCTGGGAAGACAGCAACAAAGACGGTATCCAAAACTCTAATGAAGTAGGAATCCAAGGTGTAACGGTTACATTGACTAAACCGGACGGTACAACAGAAACAACAACAACTGATGAAAAAGGTAAGTATGAATTTACTGGATTAGAAAATGGAGATTATAAAGTAGATTTCACAACACCGGAAGGCTATACAGCTACATTAGTCGATCAAGGTAATGATGCTTTAGATTCTGAAGGTACTTCTACTACAGTAAAAATCAACAATGCTGATAATTACACAATCGACAGCGGCTTCTACAAACCAACAACTGAGCCAACACCGGTTCCAGGTACTTACTCAATCGGAGATAAAGTATGGGAAGACAGCAGTAAAGATGGTGTTCAAAACTCAAACGAAAAAGGTATCGCAGGGGTCACAGTTACATTGACTAAGCCAGACGGCAGCACAGAAACAACAGTGACAGATGATAACGGTATTTATCACTTCTCAGGCTTAACTAATGGTGAATATACAGTGACATTCGATACACCGAAAGGCTATGAACCAACTAAAGTAAGCGTTGGAGATAAAGCATTAGACTCAGACGGTCAAACGGTTAAAGTTGTAGTAG
Organism: Staphylococcus simulans; assembly: GCF_003043455.1. Lineage (GTDB taxonomy): Bacteria > Bacillota > Bacilli > Staphylococcales > Staphylococcaceae > Staphylococcus > Staphylococcus simulans_A. The sequence continues at coordinate 3,372 of NZ_PZGG01000071.1, forward strand.
ATAATGCGGATGACTTCACAATCGACAGTGGCTTCTACAAACCGACGGTTGAGCCGACACCAGTTCCAGCAACTTACAACTTAGGTGACTATGTATGGGACGACAGTAATAAAGACGGTGTTCAAAATTCAAATGAAAAAGGCATCGCAGGCGTAACAGTGATACTGACTAAACCAGATGGTACAACAGAAACAGTTGTGACAGATGCTGAAGGTAGATATAACTTTACTGGATTAGAAAACGGTGAATATACAGTTAAATTCACTGCACCAGAAGGTTACACAGCAACTAAAGTAAATGTTGGTGATCAAGCATTAGATTCAAACGGTTTAGAAACGAAAGTCGTAATCGACAATGCAGATAATTACACAATCGATAGCGGCTTCTATAAACCAGTGGTGGAATCAGCACCAGTTCCAGCAACTTACACTATCGGAGATAAAGTCTGGGAAGACAGCAACAAAGACGGTGTTCAAAACTCAAATGAAAAAGGCATTTCAGGGGTAACAGTTACTTTAACTAAGCCAGATGGCAGCACAGAAACAACAGTAACGAACGAAAACGGTATTTATCAATTTACTGGATTATATAATGGTGAATACACAGTGACATTCGACACACCGAAAGGTTACGAAGCAACTAAAGTGAATGTAGGAGACAAAGCATTAGACTCAGACGGTCAAACAGTCAAAGTCGTGGTAGATAATGCAGATGACTTCACGATCGACAGTGGCTTCTATAAACCAGTCATTGAACCTGAAAAACCAATCACACCAGAAAAACCGGAAGAACCAAAAGTTCCAGAAAAACCTGAAAAACCAAATAAACCAGAAGTACCAACTACACCAGAACAACCATCAGAACCTGGTCAACCTACACCGCCTAAAGCACCAAAAGGTGATGTAGCCCCTCATAAAGTAGTTAAATCTGAAAAACAACCAGAAAAAGCTCCTAAAGTTTCTAAAGATAAAGCTTTACCAGAAACAGGTGAAGAAGGTACAAATGCAGGTTTAATTGGAACATTATTTGCGGCATTAGGTAGTGTATTCTTATTTAATCGTCGTAAGAAAGAAACAAAAAATCATAAATAATGTTAGTAATCTTCATTTAATTAAACATTAGTGCATAAGTAATGCCTCCTTAAGCTCACGTTATGTGAATGCTTTTGGAGGCATTTTTTAGTCTAAGTCATAAATTTCTTCGTATCTTACTTCTGTTGCTTGTGGTAACCAAGGCTTGCCTGACATAAAGCCAGCGTGAGCACCTTCAAACTCTGTGTTCATTAATTCATCCATGGCTTTTCTTTGCCAATCTCTTTCTCGTTTTCTTCGAAATTTTTCATCTTCGCTCATTTCAAAACGGTAGAGCCATTCAGGAATAAACTTTTTAGGTTTACGTTTCTTTGTTCCAGCATATTCGTTCAGTTCAATAGTGATTGCTCTTTTTTCATAATAGTAAGTGTCATTCAGAAAGATTAAATCAAAAGAGAAGGGTTCAGGTAAGGGAATGCCAAGTTCTTTATACTTTGCTAGGGCAAAACCTAAGCAATCTTCAGGAGGTAGGAGTTCGATTGGAGGGAGTACTTCATGTAGTGATTCCACATCGAAATCTACAAAGAAGTATTGGCTTTCAAGTTTCGGATTGTTTTTGTAAAATATTGCGACGTATGTGACTTTCATTATCTCAAGTCCTCTCTATATTTATTGTGACGCAGCTTAATTTGAGTAATGAACATAGTAGATGCTATTACCTTAAAAATAGTATAAAAAAAAGGAAGTCGACGACTCAATCGACTTCCTTTACTTATTTAGTAAACTTGTATTTATAAGTTAAATAATACCTTGTATCTTCAACACAATATGAGCTACGACGGCTGAACCGACATATGTACTCATTAGAATGACCATACCTACAACGATTGTTTTCCAACCTAATTTCGCAAAGTCAGTCCAAGAGTTGCCGATTGAAATACCTGCGTATGCCACAACGGGCGTAGCTAAAGCCATTAATTCTACATTATGTGTCCAACTAACGATATAAGGTGCCGTCGGCATACCAGGAATTGTAAGTACTAACCCAAGCACACCGATATAAGCAATACTAGGAATGTTAAGAGGGATAAGTTGTTGAAGAATCATACCGATCAAAGCGATTCCCATTAACGCAAGTACACCTGGAACAGCTTTTGAAGGCATAATGTCTTGGCCAATCCAGTTACTAATTAACGCAATAAGTCCCACAACAATAAGCGTCAAAGACCAATTGATAATATTAGACGTGAGTTTCATGTATATCCCTCTTTCCTTTCGTACTTTTTTGTAGTCTAGCTTTAAGTTTCATCACACCGTTGTAGTAACGAATTGTTAATGGTAATGCGATCAAGATCCCCATATATAATCCAGTTACTGATGTTAATAAGTTACTGACTCCTGAGAATGCTTTAATGTCACTAGCATAACTTGGGAACATTTCAATAATAGGACCAACTGCAGCAGCTGACATCACACCGCTACCAACACCAGTCGCCATTGCGTAAGCCAATGGATGTAAAGGTATAATGGATGCGATCAAACCTGAAAAGATGCTAAAGAATATTGCACCAAAAATTGTTCCAAAGATATACATAGACATGACGCCACGCCATTCAGGTGATTCAATTCCGAATTTCTCTGTAATCAATGCCATGTTTGCTTCTCTACCAATAGAATGTGTCATTCCGATAGCTTCGCGACGTAGTCCAAGCATAATTGCCAACGGCAATGAAAGAAAAATCGTTCCTAGATTACCAAGCTCTTGTAAAACTAATGCTGGGCCTGCCGCGATGATTTTAGGAAGTGCAGGTCCTGCTTCAGTACCAAATTTCGCAATTAAAATAGCAACAGAAATAAATACCATAGGTTCTGAGTTTTTGGCTTGTTTCTTGCCAACCAAAGGAGTGAAATAAGCTAATAAACCTAAGACAACTCCATAAACTACAGGTAATAATAAAATAGACGTAACCCCTAATGGAATATCGAATGGGCCAATTAATTCACAGATCACAACAATGGCTAATACTAAGACGTGTAATCGCCAATCTTTCCAGTAATGTTGTCTTCGATTCATAGTTATCTCCTCCTATATTAATTATCGTAATAATCAGAAAATTGTGTGAATGAACTCATTGTAACGTTAAACATATAGAAAGTGAAGAGGTAAGTGACACTTATTTTGCTCTTTTGGTAAATAAAATGTAGAGCAAAAGCGTATATAATTTGTATGTTCGCATATCCATGCTGATAAATGTATAGAAAAGGAGAGTATATTATGAGTGATAAAAATAAATGTGAGAGGAAGGCGTTCATATTGTAGAAATTGAAGTAGTGTTTTAAATCAATCGTTCTAAAAAATAAAGAAAAGAAGGACAACAAATGAATACAACATCAAAAGATAGAAATAAGAATGTAATGGATCGATCTACAAAAGAGGAAATAAATGTTCAGAGTATCGAATGTATAAAAAATTGGAGAACGTGTGATGAGAAGGAAAAAGAGTATTGGGCAAACAAATTCATTATGCTGAATCACCATACTGTTGATAAAGTGGTTGAACAAAATATATTACAGATAAAAGAAACGATTTTAGAAAGGCAAGATTTAATATCATATGGATATGAAGGATTGCTAATTACCATGAAAAAGTTTAATTTAGATAATGAAAGCTTTTTTCAACATGATAAGTATTTCAGAGTTCAGTATTATGTCAGAAAGAATATAGATGACCACAGATCTTCATATAAAATTCCCACGTTTGAAAAAGAACAGATAAATTTTATGAACCGTTTAATGTCGCAAAATCACTTTCTGGATGAAGATAAGTTAGATGCACTGTTGAGGGAGAAGATTGGAATTTCTGAAAAGCAGTTATACAAATTAAAAAAGTTCATGGAAATGTGTGTTTATAATCAAATATCATTAGATGAAGAAATGGATAATCTTAAAGAAGATGAATTCATAGATAATAAACTGAGGTTTATTGAAAGGGAAACTGAAAATAGCGTAGAGGAAATCGTTATAAGTAATCAATTTATTGAATATATGGTGAATCAAGCTAAAGAAATTTTGCCTACAGATAGATTCTTCATAGTATTCACTAGATATTTAGGGATAGATGGAAAAGAACCAGGAGAAATAAAAGACATAGCTAAACTAGTAGAAACAAGCTATAGATTCACTTTAAGTATAAAGAACCGTTCAGTTTCAAAGGTGAGGTTTGCTGCGAGAAGAGGAGAAATCTCTAATTGGTTTAAAGAAGAATAGTGGAATATCGTTTTATGAATGAGTAGTTAGATTTTTAAGTATTAAATAAGCCTTGAACTTCTATGTGAGTCATAGTGGTTCAAGGCTTATTTTTTCTTGGAATTTTTTAAAATAATTTCAATTGTGAAAAAGTATCTTCATCTTTATGTTCGTCTTCTATTTTTTCAATTTGATTGCCGATACGTGTGATTAATGGAACAACTAATGCATTGCCCATGCAAAAGAAACGCATTCTATCCGGCATTGTCGCAGTCCAATTATCAGGAAAACCATTTAATCTTTCGGCTTCAATAGGTGTTAGTGTACGATATTGATCATCAATTTTTAAAAAATGAGTGCTTCGGTTAACCGAACCTTCACTAGTAAGCATAGTTCTAGCTGGCAGGTCTAAAGAATCAGTTTCTGACATGCCACCTTCGCTAAAATAATACTCATGTCCTGTTTTTGAAGTTCTTAGTATTTTTTTAGGTCCGCGAAGATATTGAAATTTTTCTATTTTTTCATCAGTAATACCATAGTCTTTGACATCTTCTTCTAATATCTCTCCTAATGTAACTGATTTTTCATATATAGGTATCGTATCAATAGTTAATACTTTTCCATTTTGCATAACTCCTGAGTTATGGAATTGGAAAGTAAATTGATCAGAAATATCAACAATATCTTTAGAAACATTCGTTTCATTAACTCGTTTTTTATTTGGATAATCCTCGATTGGAAATGCTTTAGCGAATAAACCTTCTTTATAAATAATTTCTTCTAAAGAATGCTTAGCTAAACTTTGTGCATATGATAAGTCTCTTTTATAACCAAAAATAAATACTCTGCGACGTCTTTGAGCATTACCATAATCGGCGGCATTGATAACGCGCCATTCAATATTGTAACCGAGCTCATTTAATGTAGAAAGCATTACACCAAAATCTCTACCACGCTGTTTAGAAGGTGATTTAAGCAGTCTATCAACATTTTCTAGTAATAGGTATTTAGGCATAGTGTTTTGTATAAAACGGACAATCTGCCAGAATAAAACACCTTTTTTACCTTGAATCCCAAGCTCGCCACTTAAACTACGTGCTACTGAGTAATCTTGGCAAGGGAAGCCTCCTACAATCATATCGACTTGGGTATCTTCCATTTCTTTATCTGTGACTTCTGCAATATCCTCATTGCTGTGGACGCCTTTATCGAAATGACTAACATAACAATCAAATGCATGCTGCACTTTTTTTGAGGGTTCCCATTGGTTAGCCCAAATAATATCAAATTGCTTTTCTTTTGTATTTTCTAATCCAATGCGAAAGCCGCCGACGCCAGCAAATAATTCAGCAACTTTGATTTGTGTCATTTTAAAGCGCTCCTTCATAAATATATAATGAAATTATTATAACATAATAGCGAACGATCGTTCTATAATCCTTATTGCACTATACGTAACTTTATACAATGTCTTGCAATTGCTCAGCAATATAGTCGTTATTAAGCCAAAAACATTGTTTTGTCATCCAATCCTTGGAATACGCAGTATGATTATCAGGTCTGTTTGTCCATTTAGCAGGTACAGGCAATTGATCGGCATAAGGTCCATAAGCAGAATAATCGCGTTTTCTTGTATGTGGTCTAACATGGCATATAAGTCTATCCTTTAATGTTATAAAGTTATTGATGATTTTATAACCATCCTTTGTTGATTTGTTTTCAACAGCAGTTAATTCTACACCATTATTCAATTTATCGACAGTATCTTGCCATACTTGACGAACAGGACCGTCAATATCTTCCTCAGGCATACTAAAGAACTTTATCCCTTTGAATACAGTTTGATTTCCATCATCTTTGAATACAATAAATAAGAAACGAGCTTGGCGTAGGAAGTTGTTCCAAGAAGCGGTTGGCGTTCCTGTTTCATCTTCCCATTGTTCTTTAGCAAGTTCTTTAAAATTAAAAGCAGGGAATGACATGCTTTCTTTATTTTTATTGTTTTTATCAAACTGAATAGTTTTAACTATAATCATTGCTTTTTCAACCTCTTCAACATTTTTAAATACTTCACTACTTTTAGCGTTTCCGTTTAGATTTAGAATACGTGCAGCAATTTGATAATTAGCACTTTTAGCGTTTCCGTTTAGATTTAGAATACGTGCAGCAATTTGATAATTAGCACTTTTAGCGTTAGTTTCAATGTTAAAGATTTCTTTTAGCTCTTCTTTTGTTTTGCCTATATAAGGTTCAAAACGTTCCTTCACAATGGTTTCAATAGATTTTTCTTGTACTATATCGAAATCGGTAATGATAGATTCTGATTTTTCATCACCAAAAATATATTTTCTAAGCAAAGATGTAATGTAACCAGTTTTGAAGGAGAAGGCTCTTTGTTTGGCCATAATTTCTGAATTCGGCTGTGTTCTTAAAGAATTTTTATTCTCTCCTTTAGTACACGGCGAGAGATATTGGAAATAACGTTCACTTAATTCATGTGCACGTCCTTCTGAAATAAATTTATGTACGAGCTCCCAGTCTTGTTTTATAATCTCTAAATCTTTCTTGTTATTGGCAAGTTCAAATAAAGCAGTTTCTTTAAATTTCCAATCTGCTTTAGGTTTATCGGCTTCTTTCTCATAGAAACCTAATTGAATGCTCTTATTTTTAGCCATAAATTTACTGCTTTCAAATTCTTCATTCAACAAGTCATTGTAGTTAATGATGTTTAATACTAGTCGTTCAGCGGCACTGTATTGTCCGCTTTTCAGCTTTTTAAAAGGAGTAGCTTTTAATTCTACTCCTGCTTCTGCCATATCCGGTAGACTTAAATTATCTTTTTCTTTGCCGAACCAATTTTCAAATGCATCTCCAAAGCTGCTTTTTGTACTAGTAACTATACCATCTCTACTTAGTTCTTTTAGCGTCTTGCCAACTATTTCATTAGCTCTTTTTTGGACTTTTTCTTTGGTATTATATTGCTTCTTCATTTTACAATACTCCTTAGTGATGCCTAAAATTTTGGAATAAAAGTTATATATTTACCTCTATTTTACAAAATATTGACTATTAAAGAAATAATACAACGACAAAATCGTCTCAATTATATCGTCTCTTGACTAGAAGGGGGTGAATGTATAAAATATTAGAGTACGATTAGGAGGGTTAAATAATGAGAAATAAACTTTGGAAAGAAATAGTTGGTCATGGAACGGAAAGACAACTTTCAATGAAAGCATACAATAAGAGAAATACTGGGACCTATTATAC
>NZ_PZGG01000072.1 GCF_003043455.1 Staphylococcus simulans
ATATTGGACTAATATTGCTGTATTAATTGATAAAAAAGATGATTTTACTACTGACAATGAATCACCCTCGAATCTTAATATTTTCATTGATATATTTAAAAATAATTATGGGAAGCTGTTATTTATTGCTTTTATCTCACTATTTATTAATGTTGTTGGTATTGTCGGGGCTCTATATTTTAAATTATTAATTGATCATATTATTCCATCCAATGTTCTTACAAATTTACATATTATTAGCTTAGGTATTTTACTTTTATACATAATCAATGCATTCATTAATTATTTAAGGTTTCAACTTATTTTACATTTAAGTTTGAAAATCGATGTTAATTTAATGAAAGATTATTTTTATCATGTTTTACATCTTCCGATGAACTTTTTTGATACACGTAAATCTGGCGAAATCCTACAACGTTTCATGGATACATCTAAAATTCGTGAAGCTTTATCATCTTCAACGGTAACGTTGTTAGTTGATACTTTCATGATTATTATCGGTGCTATATTACTTTATATGCAAAGTCCTTTGTTACTACTGATAACAATTATTTTTATACCTTGTTTTATTATTTGTAGTTACACTTTACGTAAACCTTTTGAAAAATATAATCAAAAGGTGGCTGAAAAGGATGCTGAATTGAGTTCATATTTAATAGAATCTTTTGATGGTAGTAATACTATTAAAAGTTATCAATCTGAAGACGATCGTTTCTACATGGGTACTACTAAATTTAACGGTATTATTGAAAACTTATTAAAACTGGGTAGATTTTCTAATATACAATTAACGGTTAACAACTTTTTAAAATTAACTATCAGTCTTGTTATATTGTGGCTTGGTAGTTACTTAGTCATGACGGATAGTATGACGTTAGGTAGTTTATTAGCTTTTAATGCCTTAACTATTTATTACCTTGATCCTATTGAACGTCTAATAAATATTCAACCGACACTGCAATCTTCATTTGTTGCAGCACGCCGTATTGCTGAAATAACTGATTTAGAAACCGAAAATGAATTATATACTTCTAAACAACCTTATACTTTTAAAAACAACATTCGCATTGAAAATTTAGACTTTCAGTATGGCTTTCGAAGTGTGGTATTAAAAGATATTAATTTAAATATAAAAAAAGGGCAAAAGGTTGCTATTGTTGGTGAAAGTGGTAGTGGTAAATCAACTATAGGTAAGTTACTCAATCGCTATTACACTGCTTCAGAAGGTAATATTATGATTGATAACTATAGTATTGATGATATTGATCTTTCCGACTTGCGTAAGAATATAGGCTATGTTTCACAAAACACATTCCTTTTTGCTGATACAATTAAAAATAATCTTTTACACGGTAGCAATAAATACAAAAGTGACGAAGATATCGTTAAGGCTTGTCAATTAGCAGAATCCCTAGATTTCATACAGAAATTACCCGGTCAGTTTAACACTATGTTAGAAAAAGAAGGCGCTAATCTATCGGGTGGACAAGCCCAACGTTTATCTTTAGCCCGTACATTTTTAAAAGATCCTGATATATATATTTTCGATGAAGCTACAAGTGCTTTAGATAGTTTAACTGAAAACAAAATTATGGAACATATCGACATACTAGCTCAACGTGGTAAAACCGTAATTGTTATTTCACATAAGTTAAGCACTATAAAAAATGCTGATAATATCTATGTTTTAAATGAGGGTCAAGTTGCTGAGAATGGTACACATGATGAGTTAATTCATTTAAACGGTATATATAAAAATTTATGGCAACTTCAAATGAAAATAGACTAATTTTATATTAATATACGATATTCATTAAACATATTTCGATGATAAAAAAATAAATTCAAAAAAAAGCTCGTTTAATTGTTTATTTACATTCTCTTTGCATTCTCTTTATATTCCCATGTTAAATTATAAAATGTAAGATGAAATTATTTAAAGGAGGACTATTTCAATGGAAACACTAAATGAAAAAGAATTAAAAGATATCAATGGTGGTCGTGAAACTGGTTGTTCTGGTAATTTTGAAGAAGATGGAATAATGTGCAATATAGGACAAGGTATTGGTAATTTAGTTAATCTAGTCACAAGAAAATAATTTAAAGGAGGACTATTCCATGAAAACACTAAATGAAAAAGAATTAAAAGATATCAATGGTGGTAAAGGGATTGTTGGTGAAATCACTGGCGAAATCACTGATATTGGTAATGCCATTTCAAATGGTTGGCATGATGTAAAAGAGGGTTATGGTACTCGAAGATAGGACTCATTATTTAAATTAAAAGAGTCCGGGACATAAAGTTCTTGGATAAGTGAATAAAAGACAATTTCTATTGAAATAATATAGAAATTGTCTTTTTTATATTTAGATTGCAACAACATTAGTTGCTTGTTCGCCACGTTGACCGTCAACAATGTCGAAATCTACGTTTTGACCATCTTCTAAAGATTTATAACCTTCACCAGCAATGCCAGAGAAGTGAACGAAAACATCGCTGCCATTTTCTCTTTCGATAAAACCAAAACCTTTTTCTGAATTAAACCATTTTACTGTACCGTTATTCATATAGAATACCTCCGAGTGCTTTTGCACATAATATTTGTAACAACTTCATTTATAAAAAAGAGGATATTCTAAAAAATACACTACAATTAAATTCACGAGCTTTATTACGTTAGATTAAGTATACGCTTATTTCTTTGTTAAGTACAGCTTTAATTTTAATAGCACGCATTTATGCCGAGAAAATTTATTGATCAATGAGAAGAACCCTTAACTAAACTTGTAGACGAATGTCGGCATAGCGTGAGCTATTAAGCTGACCATTCGACAAGTTTCGGGTTTGTTAAGGGTTCAGAGGCTCAACGTCAATAAAGCAATTGGAATAAAGCAAAAATATGATATATTATAGATTGGGATGTTTATTAAGGGATTGTTTAAATTCTGAGACAAGGAGTTTTTACAATGTATAATATTAATAGTTCAAAAATTATAAAAGGTTCTCTTGCATTTGTCATGGCTTCTGGAATTGTATTTAGCCCTGTTGGGATTGACAATGATTCTGAAGCTGCTGAAGCTAATTCATCTATGGTTTCCAAAAAAAGTGCTGGAACAATTTCGAAAATTAATGATAACGTGGCTAGAATTGATTTGAACAAAGGGATTACATACAATGTTGATGAAAATGGTATAGCTACGATAAAAGATACTCATTCTGGAAAAACTGAGCAATTACCTGTAACAGCAAAAGATAAAAATGGCGAAGACGCGACTTTAGTTTATTTTGAAGAGGATGGTAAGTTGGGTGTTCAAGTTGTTAAGCAGCAACAAGAAAGAGGAGCTGCTAAATGTGTAATTGGAACTGTAGGAGGAGCTATCGGTGGTGCGACAACTGGTGGCTTAGGAGGAGCTGCTGTTGGTACTGTTACACTTCCTATTGTTGGAACTGTTAGTGGTGGCGTTGTAGGAGCTATCGGTGGCGGTATTGGCGGTGCTTCTGGCGGATATGTAGCTGGCTGTTAAAAGGTGGGATAACTATGTATGACAGAAAAATCTTCAACTGGCCAATATTTTTTATTGTGATTTTGAGTTATGTATTTATGTTATCGTTGTTTTTGTGGGTTTCTAATATAAGTCATTTAAAAGTCTTTTTATTGACTATTCCTTTTCTTTTAATGACTTGTGTTTATATAGTACTGTTTATAAAAAATAGATAGTTAGTGTTTACACGTGTTTATGTATTTCATAAGCACGTGTATTTGTGTATTTTTGAAACGAGTGTAACGAGTTTCTTCTTGTCTTGATAGTACAGATTTGATAATTTCAATTTCAAGTACAGAAAAGTTACTTAAATAGTTTTAAATATTTTGCAGTAATTCTTAGAGTAATTGGAATTTTAAAGACTCATCATTAAAGTTTGAATTGTAGTGATTTGAATGATGTGTATGATCATTATGATATGTTAATTTTTTATCATGCAAATATAATTTGTTCAGCTTGTTAAAGCCTGTACGAATTTGTTCAAGCAACCCTACTTCTTGCAGCTCTTTTTTTATTTTAGTAATTGTATTTTTACTTTTGTCTAATATATTTTGGAGACTTTCATTTGTGAAAATAAAGTATACCTCAATAATACAATTACTTTTAACCATACCTCATATAGATAATTTAGTTAACTAACACATGTACACTCAACACAAGTGTTTATTGCACATGTGTTGAACTTCTATTTTAACTGCTTATTGTCCTAGCATTTCATCATTTTTTCTGTAAGAACGAGTTTATATTTAAATTCAACTTTACGCATTTCCATATTTTCTAATTCTTTTTTCTCTTCATTGGTTAAGCCAACCATAATATCTATTATTGATATCAAGACAAGAAGAAACTCGTTTTCACTCGTTTCAAAATAGTAACATCTATATATAAACTAATTAGAAAACAACAATTTTAATACTCCATATATTATTATAAATAAAATTAAGGAAAACACTGAAACAAGTATTACCTTTAATGAAGTATTAGCATTCGAGTTTTTTATAATAAGCGAACTTAAAAAAACTGAGATAAAAATACTTACTCCAAGAAGAACACTATCCAAATTAAGAAATGTGCTTTTTAAGTATATCAACATAATAAGACCTCTCTTTTTATTGATACTTCCAACTATATACGACAACTTTAGGTTGAGTAGTACGAATTAAACCTTTAACTTCTACTCCTCCTTGAATAGTCTCTCCTGCAAATATCCCTATTAAAGTTGAAGCTAACGCACCAGCAATACTCCAACCTACGCCTGGAATCAAAGCAACTAACGAACCAGCAACAGATCCTCCACCGCCAGCGACCATTAATGTTACTGTTTTATTCATTTTTAACGTGAAATTACCATTTTTTGAAATTTTAAATGAATTTACACCTTTCTTAGCCCTAAATGATTCTGATGGCTGTTCTTTTTCTATTTTTTCAATTTGCTTTCTTTGTTCAACCGTTGCATTTTCTTTCATTTTTGCAATCATCGTTGCATCATCCATAGTATAAATAGTTGAACCATCAACTGTTTTTTTCTTTTGCCAACCACTCTCTACAAAATCTTTATCAATTTCTTTTTGTTGAGAAGCACTTAACCTTTCTCCTTTCATTATATCTGATAATTGCTGCTGCTCGTTATTTTTCGGATTTGTTTCATCTGCTGATACAAAAGACTGGTTAAAGGTACTCAGCAAAACTGAAATTGCCACTGTCGAAGTTAATAATTTTTTCAAATTCAACATCTCCTTATATGTATATATATTATACATGAATTAAAATAACATTATAAACCGATAAATTCCACCTTTTATATTAATTTATAATTCGAATTAAATTAATGTATACAAGATTTATTTATTCCAATTGCTTTATTGACAACGAGCCTCTGAACCCTTAACAAACCCTAAACTTGTCGAATCGTCGGCTTAATAGCTCACGCTATGCCGACATTCGTCTTCAAGTTTAGTTAAGGGTTCTTCTCATTGATCAATAAATTTTCTCGGCATAAATGCGTGTTCTTGTTATAATTGAAATGAAGGAGGAGTTGTAGCTCCTCCGCCAGAACTAATCAATTAGTTCCGTAATTAATTTAACAATTGCTCTTAATAAGTTGAAAAGACTTATTAAGAGTTTTTTTGTTTGAACGTTTTATAATTAATAATCTCATTTTGCATTTTAAGGGGGTATTTAGAGCAAACTCTGTGTTTCTTTTGGTTTTATACTCAAGTTCCAATATAAGCGTTTAAAGCGTAAATATAAGCTTATAACAGAAAAATATCCCTACTTGATTTATACATAAAATATACACCGTCAAAAACTTAGGATATTTGCGTAGGATATTTTACATGAGCATAAGAAAATCCAGTACCACCCCTGGTGGTATTCAGCATAGCTGAAAGATTTTCCTAACATTCGTTGCACTCATTTGCTCATGCAAACAACACCAAATCCTTGATATTAAAGCAATTGAAGTAAATCCGTATTTTTTAGCCTATGAAACAGCGAAGTGTATTAGTACATAGAATGCAACATGTTACATAAATACCACTCAGAGCTTCCCATAGGATATTTTTTTCATTGATTTGACGGTCTTTATTAAAGGTCTAGGATACGAATATCCTAGATTTGAACAACTCTAGGATATATAGGATATTCATTTTTTTGTATTTTTTGTATGAAAAGACTAAATATCAAAGTTTAAATCAACATGAAAAATGCTAGCTGATCAGCTAGCATTACAAATTCTTCAAGTAATAATTTTGTTTTTCAAAATTCCAAATTGCAGTAATCGAATACGCCTGTGCTTCTTCATCCGTCACTTTTTCATCTTCATTTGTATGAATGAGATTACCCTCTTCAGCATCATCCAAATTCAATTCTTTATGTTTTCTTTTTTAATAAACCGCCATAACTTAACATACGCTTACGATACAAACCTTGTTCTAAATCACTCACAATTTCTATATCTTTTTCTTTGTCCCCTGTTAAATAATCTGATGACTTCACTGAATATTTTGATGTCTCTTTAATTGCTGTTTGTATATCTGAATCGCCTTTTTTATTCGGCTTGATCGCTTTAATATTTGCTACAGGTTTATAGTTAACCTTAAGTGCTTTTTGCCATAACCTAACCCATTCTTCTTGAGAAATATAATTTTCAGCACCTCTAATAAAGTATTTTGATTCTACACATAGTAGTACATGCATGTGCTGATTATAACTACCATCTTTATGATTAACAGTTACCTCTGTTGAACGCATAAAACCAATTAAGTTATTACTTACTTTTTAATATTTAAACAACTTATGAAATACTTTAGTTATTTCAGTCAAACTCTCTTCTAATGTTTTACCATCTACAGCATTACGAGTTGATAAAGTTAAAAATAACCATCAAGACAAGAAGAAACTCGTTTCACTCGTTTTGAAATACGACAATAAAAACTAATATTAAACTCCTTTAATTTAAAATAAAAATGTAAAAAAAGATATTAATCCAAAAGTTAATGCTCTTTTTATGTTATCTTGTATTCGGGAATGTTTTATTGGGAGAATATCTCGATAAAGGAGTTTTATATAATGAAAAAGCTTATATCTGCTACAATAGCTGGAACATTGCTAACTACAGGCGTTGGCAGTACTCTAAATAACCCTATTGCTAAAGCTGAAAATATCCAAAAAAATACAGATGTTTCTCAAGAAGTAAAAGGCGACAAACAATATCAAGCCTTATCACCCAAATCTAAAGATAGTTTCAAAGTTATTGTCAAAAATAATAACTATAATAACCAACAACAAATGCAATTACTAAGAGAAACAGGTGAAATCAAAGGTATTTCTAAAAATGGCACTTCTAACCGTGGAAAGATCGGCATTACAAAAGCTGTTATAAAACAAGCTTGGAAAACATTACCACCTAATATAAAAAAGAAAATTGGGACTCAAAGTAAATTTTATGGTGCTGTAAAAACTTTCGATCATTTTACTGATGATATAGAAAATGATATATATAAAAGAATGAAAGGTCTCGGCTTAACTAACAACGAAGCTTGGATAGCTACTAAAGCTATTACATTAATCATCTTATAACCAAGGAGACCTTAAATGACACCACACATATTTATGTTCTTAATAACTATTTCAGTTATTTCATACATTGTTTATAACTTTATAAAAGACAAACCCGTTATAAATATTTTTATAGCTGTAATCATACAATCAATCTTATTGTTTATCATAAGATTCTTTTGGCTAAAACAAGCATTTAGTGATGCATTCGCTCTATCTTTTGACTTATTAACTATAATAATAGTTGTTATATATTCTATTTATAAAATCATAAATAAGAAACACAGAAAAACTTAAAAGAGCCGTCATTAACTCATTTTGGAATGATTATCTATTTTAGATTTGCATCTTATTCTTTCCCAAATATGCTTTATTCCAATTGCTTTATTGACGTTGAGCCTCTGAACCCTTAACAAACCCAAAACTTGTCGAATGGTCAGCTTAATAGCTCACGCTATGCCGACATTCGTCTACAAGTTTAGTTAAGGGTTCTTCTCATTGATCAATAAATTTTCTCGGCATAAATGCGTGCTATTAAAATTAAAGCTGTACTTAACAAAGAAATAAGCGTATACTTAATCTAACGTAATAAAGCTCGTGAATTTAATTGTAGTGTATTTTTTAGAATATCCTCTTTTTTATAAATGAAGTTGTTACAAATATTATGTGCAAAAGCACTCGGAGGTATTCTATATGAATAACGGTACAGTAAAATGGTTTAATTCAGAAAAAGGTTTTGGTTTTATCGAAAGAGAAAATGGCAGCGATGTTTTCGTTCACTTCTCTGGCATTGCTGGTGAAGGTTATAAATCTTTAGAAGATGGTCAAAACGTAGATTTCGACATTGTTGACGGTCAACGTGGCGAACAAGCAACTAATGTTGTTGCAATCTAAATATAAAAAAGACAATTTCTATATTATTTCAATAGAAATTGTCTTTTATTCACTTATCCAAGAACTTTATGTCCCGGACTCTTTTAATTTAAATAATGAGTCCTATCTTCGAGTACCATAACCCTCTTTTACATCATGCCAACCATTTGAAATGGCATTACCAATATCAGTGATTTCGCCAGTGATTTCACCAACAATCCCTTTACCACCATTGATATCTTTTAATTCTTTTTCATTTAGTGTTTTCATGGAATAGTCCTCCTTTAAATTATTTTCTTGTGACTAGATTAACTAAATTACCAATACCTTGTCCTATATTGCACATTATTCCATCTTCTTCAAAATTACCAGAACAACCAGTTTCACGACCACCATTGATATCTTTTAATTCTTTTTCATTTAGTGTTTCCATTGAAATAGTCCTCCTTTAAATAATTTCATCTTACATTTTATAATTTAACATGGGAATATAAAGAGAATGCAAAGAGAATGTAAATAAACAATTAAACGAGCTTTTTTTTGAATTTATTTTTTTATCATCGAAATATGTTTAATGAATATCGTATATTAATATAAAATTAGTCTATTTTCATTTGAAGTTGCCATAAATTTTTATATATACCGTTTAAATGAATTAACTCATCATGTGTACCATTCTCAGCAACTTGACCCTCATTTAAAACATAGATATTATCAGCATTTTTTATAGTGCTTAACTTATGTGAAATAACAATTACGGTTTTACCACGTTGAGCTAGTATGTCGATATGTTCCATAATTTTGTTTTCAGTTAAACTATCTAAAGCACTTGTAGCTTCATCGAAAATATATATATCAGGATCTTTTAAAAATGTACGGGCTAAAGATAAACGTTGGGCTTGTCCACCCGATAGATTAGCGCCTTCTTTTTCTAACATAGTGTTAAACTGACCGGGTAATTTCTGTATGAAATCTAGGGATTCTGCTAATTGACAAGCCTTAACGATATCTTCGTCACTTTTGTATTTATTGCTACCGTGTAAAAGATTATTTTTAATTGTATCAGCAAAAAGGAATGTGTTTTGTGAAACATAGCCTATATTCTTACGCAAGTCGGAAAGATCAATATCATCAATACTATAGTTATCAATCATAATATTACCTTCTGAAGCAGTGTAATAGCGATTGAGTAACTTACCTATAGTTGATTTACCACTACCACTTTCACCAACAATAGCAACCTTTTGCCCTTTTTTTATATTTAAATTAATATCTTTTAATACCACACTTCGAAAGCCATACTGAAAGTCTAAATTTTCAATGCGAATGTTGTTTTTAAAAGTATAAGGTTGTTTAGAAGTATATAATTCATTTTCGGTTTCTAAATCAGTTATTTCAGCAATACGGCGTGCTGCAACAAATGAAGATTGCAGTGTCGGTTGAATATTTATTAGACGTTCAATAGGATCAAGGTAATAAATAGTTAAGGCATTAAAAGCTAATAAACTACCTAACGTCATACTATCCGTCATGACTAAGTAACTACCAAGCCACAATATAACAAGACTGATAGTTAATTTTAAAAAGTTGTTAACCGTTAATTGTATATTAGAAAATCTACCCAGTTTTAATAAGTTTTCAATAATACCGTTAAATTTAGTAGTACCCATGTAGAAACGATCGTCTTCAGATTGATAACTTTTAATAGTATTACTACCATCAAAAGATTCTATTAAATATGAACTCAATTCAGCATCCTTTTCAGCCACCTTTTGATTATATTTTTCAAAAGGTTTACGTAAAGTGTAACTACAAATAATAAAACAAGGTATAAAAATAATTGTTATCAGTAGTAACAAAGGACTTTGCATATAAAGTAATATAGCACCGATAATAATCATGAAAGTATCAACTAACAACGTTACCGTTGAAGATGATAAAGCTTCACGAATTTTAGATGTATCCATGAAACGTTGTAGGATTTCGCCAGATTTACGTGTATCAAAAAAGTTCATCGGAAGATGTAAAACATGATAAAAATAATCTTTCATTAAATTAACATCGATTTTCAAACTTAAATGTAAAATAAGTTGAAACCTTAAATAATTAATGAATGCATTGATTATGTATAAAAGTAAAATACCTAAGCTAATAATATGTAAATTTGTAAGAACATTGGATGGAATAATATGATCAATTAATAATTTAAAATATAGAGCCCCGACAATACCAACAACATTAATAAATAGTGAGATAAAAGCAATAAATAACAGCTTCCCATAATTATTTTTAAATATATCAATGAAAATATTAAGATTCGAGGGTGATTCATTGTCAGTAGTAAAATCATCTTTTTTATCAATTAATACAGCAATATTAGTCCAATAT
>NZ_PZGG01000073.1 GCF_003043455.1 Staphylococcus simulans
ACAATAGTATTTCAATTTCCGTTGTATTGGTATAGTAGTCCGCCATTATTGAAACAATATCAAGATGAAGTATTTTTATTTAATTTTGCGTATGGGCCAGAAGGAACGAAACTTCGTGATAAAAAATTTGCGATTGCTACGACTGTGGGTAGTCTAGAGGATGATTATTCTGAAGAGGGGTCGAATCAATATACATTAGAAACATTGCTTTCGCCGTTCATTGCAACTTTTAATTATATAGGTGCCCAATATAAAGGATATTTTGCACAATATGGTACAGTGAACCATGCGACGAATGCCGAATTGATTGAGGGCAGCAAACGCTATATAGAATTTGTGAAAGCTTTATAAATAAGCAAAAAGCTGAGATCGTTATGTCGACCTCAGCTTTCGATTAATTAGAATAAATAATCTCCAAACTCTAAAGGTTCAATGTATTTGCCATCTTTATCAAACACACGCATGTTACCACCAGAGATTTCATCAATAAGTAAAACTTCACCAGTTTTTTCATCGCGACCAAATTCTAATTTAATGTCGTAAAGTTCTAAACCTTTTTGTGCAAGTTCTTCTTTAATGATGTCTGAAATTTTTACTGTTAATTTAGCAATTTCGTCATATTCACCTGGTTTCAAGATGTTTAACGCTTCAAGACCAGCTTTGTTGATAAGTGGATCTTGTCTTTCGTCATCTTTTAAAGTCATTTCCACATATGCGTTAAGTGGTGCGCCTTCTTCGATATAGTCACCGTATCTGCGAATAAATGATCCAACTGCTCGGTATCTGCAAATAACTTCTAATCCATGACCGAACACTGATACTTTTTTAACACGCATTTGACGGTCTTCAATGTTTGCATCGATATAATGTGTTGGAATGCCAGCAGCATTGATTTTTTCAAAGAAGTAGCTTGTCATTTTAAGACCCGCTTTACCTGAACCTTCGACAGTTAAGCCAACTTGGTTTTCACCTGGATCAAATTTGCCATCTTTTCCTGTCATATCATCTTTGAAGAAAAGAACAATTTCACCATCTTTGTCTTGATAGACATCTTTTGTTTTACCTTTGTAGATTAAATCCATTTCATCTCACTCCTCAAGTATTACTCATGTTTAGTATAAGTGAATTTGTCTTTTATATAAATACAAAAGTATGAAAATATGATGGCATTGCTATATTTATAACTATAAAAAGAAGGATGCTTTCGGATTGAAGGCATTTTTAGCTGCAAAGTGTTCATGTAAAGTTAAGAAATAATAGAACGTGAGATAAAATCAACAAAATGATTAAAAAACCCCATAATGTCTATAAACTTTGGACATTATGGGGTGTTAGTAGTTTATTAAATTAATTTGAATCTAATAAATATGACACGAACAAAAATTAAGAAGAGATGATATGCCTATGAACAGATACGATAGCCTATAGTTCTCTAAATAGACCGACAACTTTACCTAAAACAGTCACATGTTCTAAGTAGATAGGTTCCATTGTACTGTTTTCAGGTTGTAATCTATAACGATGTTTTTCTTTGTAGAAGCGTTTTACAGTTGCTTCATCGTCTTCTGTCATAGCTACAATAATATCACCGTTTTCTGCGATAGTCTGACTTCTGACGATGACTTTATCTCCATCTAAAATACCAGCTTCAATCATACTGTCTCCAACAACATTTAAAATGAAAATGTCACTGTTATGTGTTGAAGTAAAGTGTTCTGGTAGTGGGAAATACTCTTCTACATTTTCTACTGCTGTGATTGGAATACCAGCTGTAACTTTACCGATAACTGGTACATGTATTGTACCTTCGATTTCAGCGTTGTCTTCGATTTGATCGCTGACAATTTCAATTGCACGTGGTTTTGTAGGGTCACGACGAATATATCCTTTACTTTCTAATCGTGATAAATGCCCGTGTACAGTAGAACTTGAAGCAAGTCCAACTGCTTCACCAATTTCTCTGACACTTGGCGGATAACCTTTTGTATGAACGACTTGTTTTATATATTCATAAATTTCGCTTTGACGCTTCGTAAGTTCAGTCATTTATATGCACATCCTCTTCTAGTTTGTTCTTATTATATCACGTTAATATTGTCTTTACAAACATTTGTTCGTAAAAGTGTTGACACCGAACAATCGTTCCGATAATGTGTAAATACAAACAAATGTTCTAGGGGTGTTCGAATAATGATTAGGAAATATCAAACTAGTTTTTTACTATATACAGCGGTATTGTTAATGTCTTTTATGTTAGTTTCAGCGTTTTTAATCGGTGCAGAGCAGTCAAGTAATGAAGAACAAGTGTACGAAATGACAGATCATACACTGCCAACTAAGGTAGAACAAAAAGCCGAACATGAGCAACAGTATATAGAACAGGGCGAACAAAATAACAGACCAATTGTCGCAACTGTTCACTGATTTATAAATAAAGTATGTTGATTATACTGCTAACACGATGTGTTCTAGGGTGTAATATCCTTGTAATCGGGAATAAGCTTATCGAAACATATTAATTTTATTTTGAGCGATTGTTTGCTAATATAAATAATCATCAGACTAATGGAGGTCGATAGCATGGCAGATCAACATAAAGAAACTATTAATCGTATTAATGAACTTTCTAAAAAGAAAAAAGAAGAAGGCTTAACTAAAGAAGAAGCAAAAGAAAGAGCAGAGTTACATCAAAAATATCTTGAAACTTTCCGTGAAGGATTTAAACAGCAAATTGAAAACACTAAGGTATTAGATCCTGAAGGAAACGATGTAACACCTGAAAAATTAAAACAAGTACAACGTGAGCAAAATAAAAGACAATAAAACTTAATATACTACAATAAATGTAGAGCTTTTAGAACAGAATAAGTGATGTTCTAAAGGCTCTTTTTTCATGAAAATGTATATTTTTATTGTTTTAATCACTTTTATTATATTTGATAGCGATTTCATGAGGACAATAAATGTTAAACTTAACTAATTTAATGTATAATGGCATAAAATCATGCTGTATAGAAAGGAAGTTTTATTGATGTTCGATAAAAGAGATGAGCTTGCAATCAATACAATCAGAGCATTGAGTATTGATGCAATTGAAAAAGCAAATTCTGGTCACCCAGGATTACCGATGGGTGCTGCACCAATGGCATATACGCTATGGACAAGACATTTGAACTTTAACCCTAATTCAAATGAATACTTTAACAGAGATAGATTCATCTTATCTGCAGGTCACGGTTCTGCATTACTTTACAGCCTATTACATGTATCAGGCAGCTTAGAATTAGAAGAATTGAAACAATTTAGACAATGGGATTCTAAAACTCCAGGACACCCTGAGTTCAGACACACACAAGGTGTTGAAGTGACTACAGGTCCACTTGGACAAGGTTTCGCAATGTCAGTAGGTATGGCAATGGCTGAAAACCACTTAGCAGGTAAATTCAACAAACCAGATGCAGAAGTTGTTAATCACTACACTTATGTATTAGCTTCTGATGGTGACTTGATGGAAGGTATTTCTCATGAAGCAGCTTCATTAGCAGGTCATTTACAATTAGACAAATTAATTGTGTTATATGATTCAAATGATATTTCACTAGATGGTGATCTTGATAAAGCATTCTCTGAAGACATCAAAAAACGCTTTGAATCATATGGTTGGAACCATATCTTAGTTAAAGATGGTAATGATTTAGAAGAAATCAACAATGCGATTGAAAAAGCTAAAGAACAAAATGGCCCAACTATGATTGAAGTTAAAACTGTTATTGGTTACGGTTCACCAAACAAATCAGGTACACATGGTGTGCATGGTGCACCACTTGGTGACGATGAACGTACATTAACATTAGAAAACTATAAATTAGATCCAGAAAAACGTTTCTACGTACCGGATGAAGTTTATGATGTCTTCAATGAAACAATGTTGACACGTGCAACTGAAAACGAAGAAGCATGGAAAGCTTTAGTTGAAAAATACTCAGAATCTTATCCTGAATTAGCACAAGAATTCAAAGATGCGATTGCTGGCAAATTACCAGAAAACTACGAAGCAGAATTACCAGAATTCGAAGTTGGCTCAGAAAGTGCAACACGTGCAGACTCAGGTGAAGTGATTCAAGCTTTAAGTAAATCTGTACCTTCATTCTTTGGTGGTTCAGCAGACTTAGCTGGTTCAAACAAATCAAATGTTAAAGATGCACCAGACTATGATCGCAATACACCTGAAGGTAAAAACATCTGGTTCGGTGTCAGAGAATTCGCGATGGCAGCAGCTGTAAACGGTATGGCAGCACACGGTGGAGTAAATCCTTACGGTGCGACATTCTTTGTATTCAGTGACTACCTAAAACCAGCATTAAGACTTTCAGCAATCATGGGTCTTAACTCAACATTTATCTTTACACATGACTCAATCGCTGTAGGTGAAGATGGTCCAACTCACGAACCGATTGAACAATTACCAGGTTTACGTGCAATCCCTAATATGAATGTGATTCGTCCAGCAGACGGTAACGAAACACGTGTTGCTTGGGAAGTTGCATTAGAAAGTGAACAAACACCAACTTCATTAGTATTAACACGTCAAAACCTTCCTGTATTAGATGTTTCTAAAAAAACAGTGGAAGAAGGGGTACGTAAAGGTGCTTATGTTGTTTATGAATCTGAAGAAAATCCAGAATATCTTGTATTAGCTTCTGGTTCAGAAGTAAGTCTAGCAGTAGAAGCAGCAAAAACATTTGCGGATAACGGCAACTCAGTACGTGTCGTTTCTATGCCGAACTGGTACGCATTCGAACAACAACCAAAATCTTACCAAGATGAAGTTATCCCACCAACAATTAAAAAACGTTTAGCAATTGAAATGGCTTCTTCATTGGGTTGGCATAAATATGTCGGCTTAGAAGGTGAAGTACTTGGTATCGATCGTTTCGGCGCAAGTGCACCAGGCGGTTTAGTTGTTGAAAAATACGGCTTTACAAAAGAAAATGTTTTAAAACTTTTGAATAACCTATAAGTTTTGAATTAAGATAAAGATAAGAGCTATTCTACAATTGAAACTCCCAAAACAACGGTTAGCGTTTCAATGAGCTAGGAATAGCTCTTATTCTTATGTTTTAGTATCGATTCAACTTGAAAAGATGAAATTATTTTAGTAAAATGCTAAAGGATAAAGAAAGTGGGTGAGACAATGGCAACTTGGATAGCAATTATATTAATCATTGCTGCACTTATCATCGGTTTACTTGGTGGATTCTTCCTAGCAAGAAAATATATGATGGATTATCTTAAAAAGAATCCTCCTATCAACGAAGAGATGTTACGTATGATGATGATGCAAATGGGCCAAAAACCATCTCAAAAGAAAATCAATCAAATGATGACGATGATGAACAAAAACATGGATCAAAAAATGAAATAATCAGTATCTATAAAAAGAAAGTTGTGTGCAGCGGCATATGGCTTTCTTTTTATTTGTATTTATTCATTTTCAATCCTTTTGATATGGAAATATAGACACAAAATGATATACTATGAAATGATTTCTAAGGATAGACTTAATGTAGAAAAGAAGGTGTCACGGTGTTATATCTCATATTCTCAGTCGGTGTCGCATTTTTAATGAGTATCGGCGTTATTATATTACGAATGAAAGCACAACAATATCCAGTTAATGAGAAAAAACTCATACTGCCCCCAATCTTTATGTCTACAGGTGCTCTGATGTATGTTATACCTTACTTTAGGATAACAGGACTTGAAGCGCTTGAGGCGATGGCGGTTGGGTTAATGTTCTCAATTGTATTGATTTGGACATCTCGTTTCGAGGTAAAAGGTCACGAGATTTATATGAAACGTTCAAAAGCCTTCCCAATAATTTTGATTTCGCTGTTAGTGATCAGAACAGTCATGAAACTTGTCATCAGCAGTCATATTGATCCAGGTCAACTCGGTGGTATGTTTTTCTTATTAGCATTCTCAATGATCTTGCCATGGCGTATAGCGATGTTAATGAAATATAAAAAATTAAGAAAACAAATTGTTGATTGATGGAAGTAAATAAATATAAGTTAAACGATGTTTTTCAATTCTTGATAAAGCATCGTTTATTTTTATTTTGGGTAAATAAGTATAAATAAAGTGAGGTGACTTGAAGTGAAGTTAAAACATGTCATTGGTATTATTTCAGCTATTATTGCTGGGATGGTGTACACCTTCGCAAAATTTCAAAAGTTATATAAGTAGTAATCTGTAAACGTCTATTCTCTATAAAGGGATGGACGTTTTGTATTATAATCAATAAAAGAGGTGATTGGATGAAAATCATACATACTGCCGATTGGCATTTAGGTAAAATTTTAAATGGACAATCTTTTTTAGAAGATCAACGATATATTCTTAAACAATTTATTGATGCGATGAAAGAAGAACAACCCGATGTTATTGTCATCGCGGGTGATTTATACGACACAAGCTATCCAAACAAAGAAACAGTCAAATTATTAGAAGAAACAACTAGAACTTTAAACTTAGCTTTAAATATCCCACTTATTATTATTAGTGGTAACCATGATGGCAGAACGCGTTTAAATTATGGTGCCAGCTGGTTTGAGCATACTCAATTATATATCCGCACAAATTTAGAACGTATTACAGAGCCGATTACAATTAAAGGCGTGAACTTTTATATGCTGCCATACGCGACATTAGGAGAAATACAACATTTTTATCCTGAAGAGAAATTAAAATCATATGATCAAGCGATTCAATGTTGTTTAAAACATATGACTGAACAATTAGACCCGAATCAAACCAATATTTTAGTTGGGCATTTAACTGTTTCAGGAGGTATAAAGTCAGACTCAGAACGTGAGTTATCTATCGGAACAGTAGAAGAAATACCAGAGAATGTTATGAAACAATTTGACAGTGTACTTTTAGGTCATTTACATCATCCATTTAGTATTCAATCGGACTTTGTGCATTACAGCGGTTCACTCTTACAGTATTCATTTTCAGAAACGAAACAAGCTAAAGGATATCGTAAATTAACTGTAAATGAAGAAGGACAGATTGAGTCTATTTTCATTTCACTTAAACCGTTAAGAGAGTTAGAAGTAATTGATGCGACATATGAAGATGCAATTCAAGAAAACGCACAAGTAAAAAACAAAGAAAACTACATCCATTTCAATTTAACGCAACTTTCACATGTCAATGATCCGATGATGAATTTAAAACAAATTTATCCTAATGTATTAGCACTTTCTAATAATACACAAACGTTTGAAATGCATGAAACGCAAAATGCGATTAAACAAATGACAGATAAAGAAATCATTGAAGATTTTTATGAAAGTATGACACAAAAATCATTGAGTAAAGTACAGGAACAAAAAATTAATGATTTGTTAAATCGTATGAACCGAGGTGAAGAAGCGTGAGACCATTAATATTACATTTAGAAAACTTCGGACCTTTCTTAGATGAAACGATAGATTTCTCTAAATTAGAGGATAATGAACTGTTTTTGATTAGTGGTAAAACAGGTTCAGGAAAGTCTATGTTATTTGATGCGATTGTCTATGCATTATTTGATGAAGCATCTTTAGAGAGCAGAAAAGGGAAAGAACTTAGAAGCCATTTCGCTGATGGCAAGTCACCCATGGTCGTCACATTTGAATTCAAATTAAAAAATCGATTATTTAAGGTCGTACGACAAGCACCCTTTGTGAAAGAAGGAAACAAAAACGAGACAAAAGGGGAAGCGCATATTTACGAGTGGAAAAATAACGACTATGAACTTATAGAAAGTCGAATCAGACAAGGAAAAGAGTATTTGATTGATTTATTAGGTGTTAATGCCAGTCAGTTCAGACAGTTATTTATTCTCCCGCAAGGCGAATTTAAAAAATTCTTGTTCTCTAAAAGTTCTGAGAAACAAACGATTTTACGTACGTTGTTCAATACCGTACGATTTGATCACTTGAAAAAACAACTTGAAGATGAAATTAAAGATGAAAAACATCAAATTGAATTACGTTATCAAACGATTGCCCAACATTGGCAAAATGTAGATACGTTTGAAGATGAACATTTAGAAAATTTGAAAACAACGCCAAGTATACAAACAGATAAATTGATGCTGTATATTCCAGAATTTGAATCTACAGCTGAAACATTATTAAATCAGCTCACAAAACAAAAAGAACAAAATCAAAATGAATTTGAAAAAGCAGATGCTGCGTATCGAAAAGCATTAGAGCTTGACCAAAATATAAAAACTTTACAACAAGAACAAGAAAAGTATCAAAATTTAAAAAGTGAAGCAAAACGTATTGAATCATTAGAAATTCTCTTAAAACAAATGAGAGAAGTACGTCCATTGCATCAAATTTTGACTGTACTTGAACAATCACGTAAAGATTATACACAAACACAAGAAAAGTCTGAGTATTTAACCACGCAGTTAAAACAAATTGAAACTAAATTAGAGACAAATAAACAAGAATTAACACAGTTACAAAAAGATCAACCACAAATTGAACAAGCACAACAATTTTTAAGTGAAACTCAATACTTTTATAAAAATTTAGCACAATATCGAAGTGCTTATCAATCAGTAGACGAGCTAACTGTAGAAGTAGAACAGCTTAAAACAGCCTTAGATGAGCAAAAAGCACATTTAAAACAACTTGATTCAAGTCATGAAACAGCACAACCGGACTATGAAAAGGTCAATCAGTTAACACAATCCATGTTTGAAATTGATAATGAAATCAAGGCAGCTGAACAATACCAAACTGCCTATACGACATATCAAAAACAAAAACAAAATATTAAACGTTTGGAAACAGAACTAGAAAACAATCAAAAAGCCTTAAATGAACTGGAAGAAAAAATAAAAGGTTTCAACACGCATCAGTTAGAGCTGGATAACCAAGAAACTATGATTAAAAAATTGCAGTCTATGTTAGAACCTGGTGATCAATGCCCGATTTGCGGTCATGAAATTACGTCACTGTCAGATCATGTTGATTATGAACAATTAAGAGCCTATCGTCGTGAACTTGAAAACTTGCAACAACAAAGAGATGAAATAAAATCAAAAGCAGCTGAACTCAATACAGAAATAAAAATTGAACAACAAGCAGTTGATACTTTCGAAGAAGCACATAACACTGAAGATACTGAAGTAAACATTGATGCATTGAAAGAAAAATACAAAACTGCAGCTGAACAAAAACAACAACAACAAAAGCAAAACATTGAGCTTGAAGAGAAAATAAAACAAAAGCAACAAATCAATGAAACGATTCAGTCATTACAACTAAAAGTGACAAATCAACAAGCTGAATTAACGAATCAGCAAAAACTGGTTGATGCTTTTGAAGCAACGACGACTTATACAGGTATAGAGACATTTAAAAATGACTATGAAACTAAAGAAAAGCAAGTTGATCAATTTGAAACACAACATAGAAAATTAACTGAAAAAATAAGAGAATGTGAACAAGACTATGCTTTAAAACAAAATTCACTTCAAAGTGTAAATGAGCGTTTAACAGAGCTTTCACAACAAATCAACAATCAAGAAGAACAGTCCAATAAAGAAATGGAAACACTAGGTATTCAAACACCAGATGAAGTGAAAAATGTTCTGGATAAAATGAACGAGAAAGCATCAATTGAACAAGAAATTAATGATTTCCGTGAAGCTCAAGTTAAATTAGCCAGCCATATTGAGAATTTAAAACAATTAATCCAAGGGCAGTCAGAGCCTGATTTAGAAAGTTTAGCATCACAACTTCAAGAAGCAAAAGAGAAGTTAGAAGCTCAAACTCGTCAAGTAAATGAACATGAGTTTAAGGTTCAATCCAACCAAAGAGAATTTAAAGCATTGAAAGACAATATAACGACGTTACAACAAGAATTGGCTGATCAAGAAGAGATTTTCAGACTTTCTGAAATTTTATCAGGAAAAAATAATCAAAAATTAACGTTAGAAAACTTTGTGCTGAGATATTACTTGAACTTGATTATCGACAATGCGAATAAACGTTTCTTCCAGATGACAAATCAACGATATAAATTGGTGAGAAGCGAAGCGGTGTCAGCAGGTTATAGCGGATTGGATATAGAAGTGTTTGACTGGTATTCTAATAAATCACGACCAATCAGTACATTGTCAGGCGGCGAATCTTTCCAAGCTGCATTAGCGTTAGCATTGGGATTAAGTGAGGTCGTACAACAAGAATCTGGCGGTATTACGTTAGAAGCAATTTTTATTGATGAAGGTTTCGGAACGTTGGATCAAGAAACACTTGAAACGGCGTTAGATACATTAATTAATATTAAAACATCAGGACGAATGGTCGGTATTATTTCGCATGTCAGCGAATTAAAACAACGTATCCCAAGTATTTTACAAATCTATTCAAACGGCTATCAAAGCAATGCAGAGTTTAGATTCCAATAAAAAAAGCAATGTCGCAGTTCTTAAAATTGCGGCATTGCTTTTTGCTTTTAGATAAATTTTATTTATCTAACGGATTGTTTTGTTTTTGAAGTAAGTCTCTGATTTCAGTCAGTAAAATTGTGTTTTCTTCTGGTTCTTCTTCAACTTCTTCTTTCTTCATCATTGTGTTAGCTACTTTGACGAATAAGAATAATGCAAATGCGACGATTAAGAAATCAATAATAGATTGAATATGTATCTTATACACATCTGACGCTGCAGACGACCCATTA